>JARYLH010000068.1 GCA_029907755.1 Candidatus Methanosuratincola sp. | reverse complement strand
CTTGGGTCGTCGGCTCGGCTTCAAAAACGGCCACGAGATGCTCCTCAAACTCAAGACGGACTACAAGACGGTTCTCAAGCCGGAAAGGCCCCTCAACGAAAGGGAGCTCGGAGTGATGAAAAATGACGGTCAGACGAGCTAAGCCCGAAGACTGCCACGAGGTGAGCCGCCTCATGGGCATGCTCATCGACGAGATCTACGCCCCTTTGGAGATCGAGCCCCTGCTGGACAGGAGCATGGAGTCGATGAGCGGCGGCGAGCTCCAACGTACCGCTGTGGCCGTCTGCCTCTCCAGGGAGGCCGAGCTCTACCTCTTGGACGAGCCGACCGCCCACTTGGACGTCGAGCACAGGCTTGTCGTTGCCAGGGCCATAAGGAGGGTCACGGAGAAGAAGGGTGCTGCCTCGTTCGTGGTCGAGCACGACATAGTGGCCAACGACCTCCTGTCCGACACCGTGATGGTCTTCGGAGGATCCCCTGGCAGGAGCGGGGTCGCCTCCGCGCCAGGGGGTCTCAGGAAGGGAATGAACTACTTCCTCAAGAACGTCGGGATCACCTTCAGGAGGGACCCGGAGACTGGGCGCCCGCGCGTAAACAAGAGGGACTCCTGGCTTGACCGTTACCAGAAGGAGATCGGGGAGTACTACTACACTGAAGTGACAGGTGAGGACAAGCAGTAAACCGCATAAGCCATAATTTTATAAGCGATATATCTGATTGAAATTCGGGTGATCTGAATGCTTAGGCTCGCAGCAATGATGTTCTTGCTCACTGGGATCTTGGTCGGACTCGGTTACGTTGTTGGGTGGCTCTTCGGTAGCCCAGAGATCGTGACGCTGGGCGCACTGGCGCTCGCGATAGCCATGAACGCGATCTCGTACCTCTATAGCGACAGAATAGTCCTTTCGATGACTCGAGCGAAGGTGGTCGGCGAGAACGAGTACCCTGCGCTTCACAGGATAGTCTCCTCCCTGGCAGCGAGCGCAGGGATGCCTAAGCCGAAGGTTGCTATAGTGAACTCGAACGTGCCCAATGCATTCGCGACAGGGAGGGGGCCCAGCAAGTCGGTCGTCGCAGTCACAACCGGGCTGCTCCAGATGCTTAACGAGAACGAGCTCGAGGGCGTCCTCAGCCACGAGATAAGCCACGTCAAGCACAGAGACGTGCTCGTGGCATCCGTGGCAGCCACAATCGCCGGAGCGATCAGCTACCTCGCGCTCATGGGGAGGTTCGGCGCCTTCTTCGGAGACTCGAGGAACAGGGACGCGAACATGATCGCACTCGTCCTGAGCTTCCTGGCGCCTCTGGCGGCCTTCCTGGTCCAGACTGCCATCTCACGCGGCAGGGAGTACGAGGCTGACAGGGAGGGCGCGCAGCTCAGCCGCAAGCCGCTCTCGCTCGCGAGCGCGCTGGAGAAGATCGAGCGCACAGTCAAGGGGGGTGCCCGGCTTAACATCAACCCTTCAACGAGCCCGCTCTGGATAGTCAACCCATTCAGAGGGGACGCAGTGATGGAGATGTTCTCTACGCACCCGTCGACTTGGAAAAGGATAGAGCGGCTGAAGGCAATGGCGATGAGCGTCGGCACGCTTCAGTGATCGGAGGACTTGGATTGACGGAGAGCGAGAAAAGCGCTAAGAAACCCTACATATACCCGCACAGGCACTGCCTCTACTGCGGGAGAATAATCGAGGTCAAGGGGAGGGACTACTGTCTCAAGTGCAAGCCCGAGTACGTGAAGGAGCAGTCGAAGATAAAGCGGTCGAAGAGGTTCCAGCGCTACCTCCTCTACTACATAATCGCGGTCTTCGCGATCTTGGTGCTGGTTGCGCTCTTCACCTGATGGGCGTGGGTCCGTGGCCTAGTCCGGATTAGGGTGTCGGCCTCCGGAACGGAAACCGTGGGGAGAGCCGATGGTCGAGGGTTCAAATCCCTCCGGACCCGCCTAATCCCAGCAAAAGGACTATCTGTATTTCTTTTCCAAGGATCCCTGCCTTGCGGTCAGGACAGTTTGTGGCGGGCGAATGGGTGGAGCACTTGGACAGGGCGGGACCTTTCGGAGATTAAACTTGGCGCTCGTTGCCCATCAGTCCGTCCTCATTTCTAGCGGACTGTGCCTTCCTCCGCATGCAAGCCGTCTCGTTGCCCAGCTGGTCAGTGCCGCCATCCGATATCCCGTCCGATTTTGAGCCTGTAAGTTGCGAGATCTATCCGCTTTCCCCAGGGGGCATCGACGCTGACCTCGCCAGTGAACTCAAACCCGTTCTTCTCGTAGAATGCCCTTGCCCTGCGCTCGTCCTTCCCCGCGTAGACGATTATCTCCCCCATCCCCTCTCTCGCCTGATCCTTAACGGCGAACTCGAGGAGCCGGCTGCCGAACCCCCTTCCCGTGTACCCCGGGAACATGACTATCCTTTCCAACTCCGCCTTTTCGCCCCCCTGCGGTGCCATCTGGCAGAAGCCAAGTATCTCATCCCCTTCTGATGCAAGGTAGAACTTCGATCCTTCGGACGCAGCCCCCCTCAGCGCCCCCTCTGAGAATGCCCTTTTCACGTACCCCTCCGGTATCCCGAACATAGTCACATTTTCCTTGTAGAAATCGCTTGACGGATCAAGGGAGTTTAGAATCTTGGAGCTGAGCCTCGGCAAATCGTCTAGATTTGCAACCCTGAACTCGACCAAGACGACCCCCGAATAAACATTGGCGGACCGCAGATAAAAGTTTATTTTTATAGCATAGACGGACGCCTTTGCAATAGGGTGTAGCGGCGCACGGAGGTCAGTTCCTCGAGAGGAACTCCTCGACTTCTTTCCTGCTCGGGGTCTCGTGCGAGCCGAGCTTGGTCACCTTCAGCGCTGCAACCGCATTCGCGAACCTTATTGCATCCGCGAGCCCCTCCCCGTCGCTGAGCGCCATGATCATTCCTGCGGCGAAAGCGTCGCCTGCGCCGGTCGTGTCTATCGCATTCACCTTGAAGGCTGGGACCAGCTTCCCAGACCTGCCGTCTGAGATGTAGACCCCCCTCGCCCCGAGCTTGACGACAACGCTCCTGGCCCCCTGCCCGATGAGCGAGGCGGCTGCCATCTCCGGGTCGTCGTGCCCGGTGAGAGCCTTGGCCTCCTTACCGTTCAGCAGCAATAGATCCACGCGCTCCAGGACTGGCCTGATGTGCCCTATCCCCCTGTTGATCAGGAGCCTCCCCGGATCGAAGGTGACCATTATCCCGCCCTCCTTCGCCCGTGAAGCTATCTTTGTTGCGGTGTCCACCCTAAGGCTCGCGATGTGGACTGCCTGGTAGCCCTTCATGGCTACGTTTGCGATGTCCTCCGGATCGAGGGTCTCGGCGGCCTCCTTTCGTCCGAACATGAAGACCTCCCCGTGCCTGTTGATGATTATTATCGTGTACCCGGTGCGGTTGACCAGGTCGACCTTGACCTCGTCCAGCGGGACCCTCTCCCTGAGGAGCTCGTCCACAGCCATCCTCCCGAACTCGTCCATCCCGATCTTCCCGAGGAGCATGCAGCAACCCCCGAGCCGCCTAACCCCTATCGAGACGTTGGCTGCGGATCCTCCGACCCCGTAGCTGAGCTCCCTCACCTCGTTGAACTGGTCGCTGCTGCTTATCTCGTCGACCCTTACCCTGATGTCAGCGAGAATGTGCCCTGCAGCCAGGATCATCCCCGTTTCCGACACCCCCTGCCGATCAGAGCCTCTCGGGATCGGTGCCCTTGTGCACGACCTCGAGGATCGCCCTCGCAGTCCCCACAAAGTCCTGGCTCTGGAAGACGTTCCTCCCGACCACGACCCCCGCGCCCCCGGCGTCCATGACGCTCTTGACCGTCCTCAAGAACTCCTTCGGGTCTTCGGTCTTCGCCCCGCCGCTCATCAGGACTGGGACAGGCACCGACTCGACCACGCGCCTGAAGCTCTCGGTGCTCCCCGTGTAGTGGGTCTTGATGATGTCCGCGCCTATCTCAACGCTCGCCCTCGATGCGTACTTCACGATGTACTCGTCGTGCCTCTCTATTATCGAGGGGCCGCGCGGGTAGGCAAGGATCATCACCGGCAAGCCGAACCTCTCGCTCTCAGAAACTATCGCAGCGAACTCCTCGGCCATCGCGTCCTCCCCGGGCGCACCCCAGTAGACGGTCGCAGCCACCCCGTCCGCGCCCATCGCAACGGCATCCTCCACGAACCCTATCCTGTACTGCTGCATCTGCATGTCTGGCGGCCTGAGCGAGGTCTTCCCAGTCAGCTTTACTATGACGGGCACCCTCCCAGCCCAAAGGTCTGCGGTCGCCTGCGCGACCCCCCTGGTGAGCATGAGGGCATCCACCCCTGACTCGACCGCAAGCTCGACCACCTTCCTCGGGTTCGATCTCTCGGGCGTGAAGTCAGACGGCCCGTGCTCGAAGCCGTGGTCGAAGGCGAACACCACTCCCTTGCCATCCTTCAGTATCCTGCTGAGCCTTACCCTTTTCCCGATGCCAGAGCAGCTATCAAATGCCATAACGACACACTCCTCTCTATCTTCTCCCGCACCCAATAAATCCCTTTGTGTGGCAGAAAATGGTGGCGCGATACGGCGGTTCGAAGGGGGGTGAACCTTCAGCTCCGATCACCCCACCACGAGCTTCTCGAACTCCCCTAGCCCTGCCCTGATCATCTCCTCGGTTATAGCCCCAAGGGGAGTCGGCGTCTCATAGACCCTCTTCGGTATCCGCAGATTCCTTAGGCTGAACCCCTCCCTGTACTTGAAGGCGTACTTCTGCTTCAGCACGGACCTGCCGCGTTCCTTGAGCTCATCCGGGCTGCGCTCCAAGCCGAGCGTCCTCAGGCACCGCGACACCACCTCGGGGGTGTAGACCCCCCTGGCGAAGTAGCAGACGACGAGGCTCGAGAGGACCTGCCTCCAGGACTCCTCCTCGAAGAGCTCCCTGGCTGCGAACTCCGGCGTGTACTTCAGCCCCTCCTTGTACATCTTCTGGTCGATGCTGTATCCTGCTCCGTCGAGGTGGCTGTGCCTCGCCCCAGTAAGGTACCCCAGGTGCGCGACAGGCCCGGTGTGGTAGCCCGGCATCTCGTTCCCGCCGAACTCGAGGGCAAAATCCTCCCCTCCGTACTTTGATGAGGCGTACTTAACCCCCTTCGCAAGAGCTTGGAAGAACTCGTTTTCCATCGTCACTATCCCCTTGACCGCCCTGATGTACGACTCGTGGTCGCCCCACTTGAGCGCTATCCCGCCCGCGTCCCCCTCCTTGACGATCCCCCTCTCCATGGCCTCCGTCGCCCAGGCGAGGACCACCCCGGTCGACATCGCATCGAGCCCGAGTTCCTCCACCGTGTCCATGAGCTTGAGGTACCCCTCGGGGCTCTTCAGCTCGAGCATCGCGCCGAGCGCATAGATCGGCTCGTAGTCGTACGAGATCATCTTTGTCTTGTAGAAGTACGGCTCGTTCTCGTACGGCTCCCTGAGCGCCGCGATGTGGATGCAGCTCACCGGGCAGTGGGCGCACGCGGTCCTTCTCCCCAGGTACTTTTCTGCCATGTTCTCCCCTGAGAGCTCCTGCGCACCCGAGAACCTGTTCGACTGGAGGTTCCTGGAGGGCAGCGAACCCGTCATGTTCAGGGGAAACACGTTCATCGGCGTCCCCAGCTCGTGGTACTTGCACATCAGCGGCGACTTGCAGAACGTCTTGAAGAGCTCCTCGTATAGCTCCCGGTATGCCTTCGGGTCCTTGAACTTGAACGACTTCTTCCCCAAGACAACCACCGCCTTCAGGTTCTTGCTCCCGAAGACCGCCCCGAGCCCGAGCCTGCCGAAGTGCCTGTAGGTCTCGGTGGTGACGTACGAGTAGGGGATGAGCCTCTCCCCTGCCTTGCCGATGCGCATTATGGTCCTGACGCCAGCCCCCGGCTCGATCTCCCTGATTATCCTCCCTACTGTGGAGGCGCTATTCATGCCCCAGAGCGCCGAGGCGTCCCTGAACCTTGCCCCCTTCTCGTCTATGGTGAGGTAGACCGGTGACTCGCTCCTTCCCCTGATAACTATCGCCCCGTAGCCGGCCATCCTGATCGCGATGCTCGACCTCCCGCCCGCGTGGCTCTCCCCCAGGTTGCCGGTCAGCGGCGACTTGAACATCGCGACGGTCTTGGAGGCCAGCGGGAAGACCCCGTTCATGAGCCCGACCGCGAGTATTATGGGGTTCTTCGGCGAGAGCGGGTCTACCCCCTGCGGGCATTCCTCAGAAAGCAGCCTTATTCCAGCACCCGCGCCGCCAAACCACTCGGTGAAGAGCTCCGGCCTCTCCTCGACCCAGTAGACCCTCCTCGCCAGGTCCACGTAGAGGATCCTCGAGAGGTCCCCTGCGTACTCGCTGTCTGCCATCACGCCACCTCCTCCATCCTGATCACGCCGTACGGGCAGAAACCCGCGCAGTAGCCGCAGTAGACGCAGACCGTTGGCTTGTCCAGCTCCACATCCCAGAAGATCGCCCCAAGGGTGCACCCCCTCACGCAGTTCCCGCAGGCAATGCACTTAGAGTAGGTGAGGCGCACCCCGCCCCCCTCCCTCTTGGTGAGCGCGCCTGTCGGGCATACCTTCGAGCAGGGCGGGTCCGGGCAGGATCGGCAGACCCTAACCACGAAACCGCGCTCTATGCCCCCAGCCGACTGTATGTGGATTGCTGACCTCCCTAGCCCGGCCTCGCCGAACCTCCTGTTGCAGGCGAACATGCAGCTCTGGCACCCGACGCACAAATCTACGTCTACTACAGAAAGTCTCTTTACCAAAGTCCGACCTCCAAAACGCTCTTCATTATACTCCCTCATGAGCCCATAAATCCCTTTGTGCAGGACGCGATCCCTCACCCCATCTTTCCGACGAGTTCGATGTGCATCCTCAGGTAGTTGGAGAGCCCTTTGGTTATCAGGAAGTTCAGCCTGACATGCTGCCTCCCGCGCTCCCCAAGCTCCCTGGCGAGCCAGGGCCTCCGCAGCAGGAGCGCAACCTTCTCCGCGGCATCCTCCGTCCCCTCCGTAAGGAACCCCGTCGTCCCATCGATCACCTGGAGCGGTATGCCGCCCGCCCTCCTAGCGACCACAGGGACCCCCTTCCAGAGGGCTTCGGTGACCGTCAGCCCGAACCCCTCCCTCTTCGATAGCTGGATGGCCGCACTGAACGCCCTCTGGAAGGCGTTGACCTCCAGATCCCCCACCCCGTCCAGGTTAGAGAGCACGAAGATGTCCTTGTCCCTGCCCGCGTACCTCACCACCCTCTCGTACCATTCTACCCCCTCGGGGTCATCCCTCGCAAAGGAGCCTATCATGACGAGCTGGACTCCTGGGACTGCTGACTTGACCCGCCTGAAGACATCTATCGCGCCGAGCGGATCCTTCCAGGGGTCGAACCTCGCAACTTGCCCGATCAGGGGTCTGTCCGGGTTGACACCATACCTCGTTAACACCCTCGCCACATCTTCGGGTTTCATCGGTGCATTCTTGGGGGCGAGCGGGTCTATTGTCGGGTAGTCGATTATCGAGGGGATAGCCAGCCTCTTCGGGATGTAGCGCTCCATCGAGAATACGGCGAGATCGTACATCCTGACCATCGGCTCCAGCCTCGACCAAACCGCTTCGTTGGGGGT
>JARYLH010000067.1 GCA_029907755.1 Candidatus Methanosuratincola sp. | reverse complement strand
AAACAGCAGATGCTCAAAGAAATTCACGAAAACCAGCCTAAAAACAGTATAAATTCGCGCCTAGACAATGGTAGCCCGGAGGAGATTCGAACTCCTGTCGGCGGGTCCAGAGCCCGCTATGCTTGGCCGCTACACCACCGGGCTGAATACACAAAAATATTTGCTAAATTTATCCTTATCGGATGCGCCATTTGCCTTTTACCCGTTCTTCTACACGCGGCTGCGAAATTCTTTTCTTGGGTCGAAGCAAAATTCTTAAAAGAGTCGTTTTTCTCTATTTTATAAACAAATCGAAATGTTTATATATGGGTAAAAGGTTAGTTTTTACCCCTTCATGTTAGGTTTACCGTGAAAAGGTGAAATTGTTGTCTTCAAAACTCGAGACCAAGAACGATAAGTCCGCCGGGAAAGTGAGTAATGCAGACCAGGAACCCGAAAACGAGTCCGCTTCTCTCAAGTGTCCCGCTTGCGGAGGTACGAGTTTCGTAAGGAGCTTTGAGCGCGGGGAAGTGACCTGCACTAACTGCGGTCTGGTCGTTACCGAAAAGATAATCGATCGTGGTCCTGAGTGGCGGGCGTTCACCTCAGAGGAGAGGGACAAGAGGAGCAGGGTGGGTTCCCCTCTGTCGCCAACAGTCCACGACAGGGGACTTTCAACAATAATCGACTGGCGCGACAAGGATGCTATGGGCAGGAAGCTCGAGCCCAAGAAGAGAATAGAGATCCTGCGGTGGCGCAAATGGCAGATCAGGACCCGCGTCCACAGCTCTATGGACAGGAACCTGGCGCAAGCGATGAGCGAGCTCGACCGTATAAGCTCCCAGATCGGTCTGCCCAAGAGCGTAAAGGAGGAATCCGCAGTCATATACAGGCGGGCAGTGGAGAAGGGCTTAGTGAGGGGAAGGTCAATCGAGTCAGTCATGGCTGCTGCGATTTATGCCGCATGCAGGACACAAAAGGTGCCGCGCACGCTGGATGAGATCGCGAGGTACACTAAGGCTGGCAGGAAAGATGTGGCAAGGTGCTACAGGCTCCTGCTGAGGGAAGTGGATGTGAACATCCCGATAGCCGACCCGATCGACTTCATAACTCGGATCGGTGGGGCATTGGAACTGAGCGGCACTACGCAGCACAAGGCAGCTGAGATAATCAGGGACGCCAAGAAGATGGGCATCACCGCCGGGAAGGATCCCGCCGGCCTTGCGGCTGCAGCAATATACGTAGCTTCGCTTCTTGAGAACGAGCGGCGGACACAGAAGGAGATCGCGCAGGCTGCCCAGGTCACCGAGGTAACCGTCAGGAACAGGTACAAGGAACTGATGAAAGAGCTTAATATTGAGGTACCTCTTCAGTAGCCTCACTCCGGCTCTCCTTTGCCTTCCTTCTTTCCCTTGAGGTCTGCCATATCCACTTCAGGGAATATCGTGCTCTGGAAGCCGCATTTGTTGCACGCGTAGGTTGGCTGGGAGATGTAACCAGTCATGGTTATCGGGGAGATGTCGGTGCTGCCGCACTTGGGACAGACTTTGACTCCCCTCCCCCTGCGGAGGGAGGATAAAACATCTTTTATTTCTCCCATTTGCGTCTGTTCCTTCAAAGCCTACTCGATGTCTATGTTGTCGCTAGGGAATCCGCTCTCCACGAGAATCTCAGCAGCCCTCTCCCGGTGATCCCCCTGCAGCTCTATCCTTCCATCCTTGTCGGTCCCGCCGCAGGCAAGCTTGCTCTTGAGCCTCCCTGAGAGCTCCTTCAGGTTTATGCTCTTCTCGTCGATGCCCTCGATTATTGTGACGTCTCTCCCCCACTTCCTCTTTTCCAAGAACACCCTGATCCTCTGTTGCTCTTTTACTATTGCTTCACAAACACAAAGATCTTTTGGAAGTCCGCACTTAGAACATATTTCGCTCAAGTTTGTGCTTCACCTGAATTAAGGTTGATTTTATTTGGTATCGCCATATTTATAAAATAATCGGATATCCTTAATATCGCATTACAGAGACAGCGGCGGCGAGAAAATAAATGCTATATTCTGTACTCTTGTGCAGGAAATGCGGTCAGCCAGGGGCCTGCCGGGACGGATCAAAGTCATTCACATGCGCCTACTGCGGGTCAAGAAACTTGGCTTCGGGATGCGTGAGGATTCTTGAGTGTGTGGAGTCGAGGGATGTGCCATCGGTCCTTGCGCGGCTGAAATCTGCCCGTGCCGAACTCCAGAAGATCAAAAGAGATTAATTGAACGGGGCTTTAAATTAGTCTATGAACAAGCGTCTGGTTCTCGTATCTGCATTGTTGATTGTTATAGCAGTTGTTTCTGCGGCTGCCTTCATATTCCTTTATAAGCCTCCTGCGACCAGCATGCGGATCGGATACCTGCCCGCGGCAAGCTACGGCATTGTATGGGTGGCTTATGAGGGCGGCTTCTTTGAGGATGAAGGGCTCAATGTCACGCTTATAGAGTATAGCAGCGTATCCGACCTGGTGGCTGCATTCACAAGAAATGAGATTGATGGGGCGCCTGTAACATCCGTGGCAATAGCCGCTTTCATAAAGAACATCGATTCAGTTGTTGTAGCGGGCAATTCATTAGACGGGACAGCGCTCGTGGCTAAGAATTCCTCCGGGATAAACTCGATTAGCGACCTTGAAGGCAAGAGGGTAGGGACCGTTCTGTACGTGCCCGGTGATTTCATATTCAGGAAGGTAATGACGGAGCGAGGCGTACAAGCGAACTTCTCCACTTACCTATCGCCGGCGGACGCACTACTTGCACTTGAGAATGAACAGGTCGAAGCTGCCTTCCTTTGGGAACCTTACTCCTCTTTGGCATCGTACCGCGGTCTGAAGATTGTTCAATGGGATAAGCAGGTCTACCCTCTGGATTATCCGTGCTGCCTTCAGGTCTTCAAGTCTTCTTTCGTCTCCAAGAATCCAGGGGCTGTGACCAAATTCATAAAAGCCCTCATAAAAGCTGAGGCATTCACATACTCCGAGTCGGGCAACGCATTGCCTATGATAAAAAAATACCTTCCTGGGATGCCCTGGGAGATAATCTATGACAGCATAATCCGGATTGACCCAGATATAAGTCAAGCAAGGAACCCCCTTAGCGGATACTTCAACAAGAGCGAGCTTCAGTCATTTTACCAATTGTTAATCCCGTCGATCCTTTCCGTCAACGATTATAACCTTCTGCTATCTAGGCTTGACACCAGCTATTACAACGATGCCATCTCCGAGCTGAAGAAAGAGGGTTTTAATCTTCCATCGATCTACTCTAAGTGAGGTGCTCGCGTGTTATGGTTCTTTCGACCACAATTTACTATTTCGTGAACGACCTTTTCCGTCTCAGAGGGCAGCGTATAACAATAAAGGATCTCGAAGAGGTAGCAAACAAGTCTGGATCTAAAATTACGGCATTGCCCGACAAAATCGGCGCTCCAGGCGTCATGTCAAAGGTTCTGTTGAAGGCATACCAAATCGACATAATGCGGATAACCGTGGAGGCAGAAAGCGAAGAGGCAATCCGCGAGGCATTGAGGGGAATCAAGGCACTATACGGGCCCTATGAGACTTTTCGAGGCAAGGATAGCTCAATAGCAAAAAAATACAGGGATTCAGTGTAAAGATAAAATTTTCGTTAGTGCGAAATGTTTATATATTTTTTAGGTGAACCGAAAAATTGTGTTTGCATATGGGCTACCGTGAGCACAAGAACCCAGAGGACTATCTCGAATTCATTTACTTGCGCTCAGAGGAATCATCAAAAGGTCTAGTCAAGATAAAAGAGATATCGGGCGCCCTTGGAGTCTTCCCTTCGACAGTTACTGAGATGATGCAGCGCCTTTCTGAAAAAGGCTTGGTAATCAGGGTCGATTACGGGGGTGTGCGCCTGACCGAAACTGGTCGCGCTACGGCAAAAGCAGTGCTTTCAAGGCACAGGATTCTCGAGTGTTTCTTTTACCAGTACCTTGAAATGACACCCGAGGAGGTAGCTGATGAGATCTGTGGGATAGAGCACCACATAAGCGACAGGGTGTTGGTACGGCTTTACGAAAAGTTGGGTAGACCAAAATGCTGCCCACACGGGAAGCCAATACCTATGGCCTCTCAGGGGGAATGAATATCTTCGGCGTTACTGACTCGGCATCAGCATTCCTGTTGGGCGGAAAATCTGATAGGCTCCGAATTAACAAGGATGATGGTGAGTTATCCCAGGCACCTGATTCCGAGCCTAAAGCCAAAGAGTATTTTGATGATGAGGAAAAACAGGATTGCGGTATAATCAATGAATACTACAGGCTCTCAAAGAAAAGAAGATATGCTCTGGAGGAGCTTCTTCCCCTGGCGGCGCTCGAGGAGGGGCAGAGGGGCAAGATAGTAATCGCAGTTGGCGGTCGTAGACTGATAAGCAGGCTCTGCGATCTCGGTCTAACCCCTGAGACACCATTCAGGGTGCTGAAGAAGGGTCTTATGGAAGGACCAATGATTCTCGAGGTCAGGTCATGCGAACTAGCCATTGGGAGAGAGATAGCCTCCAAGGTGCTCGTTAAACCTATTTGAGGGGCTTTGTGTGGTCACTGAGAAGAATAATGACCAGAAGCGCATCGAGATCGCCCTCGTCGGGAACCCCAATGTAGGCAAAAGTACGCTATTTAATCAACTTACCGGGCTCAATCAATCTGTAGGTAATTATCCTGGAAAAACAGTTGAGATTGCTAGGGGCACCCTTGTTTTCAGGGGTCACAGGATAGAGGTAGTCGATCTGCCGGGGATCTACTCGCTCTCAGCATTCTCCGAAGAGGAGATAATTACGAGGGATTATGTCCTCTCCGGGCGCCCCGACTTGATCGTGAATATTGTTGATGCCATGGCGCCCGAGCGTAACCTCTACCTCACGCTGCAGCTTATGGAGATGGGGGTAAAGCTTGTTATCGCCCTCAACTTCGTAGAGGACGCCAAGACGAAGGGTATACAGATAGACATCAGTTCGCTGTCTAGGGAGCTGGGCATCCCCATAATCGCAGTCAACGCTGTTACAGGATCGGGGATTTCGGAACTCGTGGAGGCTGCGATAAACCATCTCACGACCGCACCGCCGAAGCGGCCTAGGTACGGGAAGGAGGTGGAAATGCGTCTCTCAGAGATCTCGGGAGCAATCAGGACCACCGACTTCGGAATACCTGAAAACCTTAGCCCTGAGTGGATTGCGATCAAGCTATTGGAAGGGGATCCAATAATATTGGAACGCTTCCCAAAGCTCGCGCACCTGGTGAATAAGATCAAGGCAATAAAGAACGAACTGGAGATGGTTCATGGCGAAGAATCAAGCGTGGTGATCGCATCCGAGAGGTATTCCGCGATACACCGGATCGTAAAGTCTTCGTCAGTGATGCACGCTTCCCCGATAACTACCCGTTCAGAAAGGGTAGAGGCCCTGCTGACTCACCGATACTTGGGGTACTTGATACTCTTGCTTGTTTTGGGCGGGATGTTCTTCTCTATTTTCGCCATGGGCGGCAAGATCTCGGAAATTTTTGATTTATACTTCAATCTTATGACCGTTCAAATAAGGGACATCTTGCTAAGGCAAGGGATCGCCCAGCCCATCTTGGATCTGTTGGTTAATGGCATACTCTTCGGGGTGGCTGCAGGACTATCGATAGTGATCTCCTACATCTTCCTCTTCTACCTCGCCCTGTCAGTTCTGGAGGACACCGGCTACCTGCCTAGGGCAGCATTTCTCCTGGACTCCATAATGCACAAGCTTGGCCTCCACGGAAAGGCTTTCATACCGATGTTACTCGGGTACGGATGCAGCGTCCCAGCGTGCATCTCTTGCAAAATAATGGAGACTTGGAAAGAGCGGATGATACTGGGAGCTCTGGTAGTTATGATCCCTTGCTCTGCCAGGTCGGTCATAATACTGGGCGTGGCAGCGCAATACCTTGGATTCGCGGCTGCGATAGGCATATACCTTCTTGACATTTTCGTGGTTGTGGGTATCGGGCGCCTGCTCTTCAGGGCAATGCCGGGAGAGTCCGTGGGCCTCATCATGGAGATGCCTAGGATTCGGCTCTTCAAGCCGCTGCTGGTTCTTAAAAAGACCTGGGTCAAGACAAAGGACTTTGTCTACGTCGGTCTACCCCTGATCGTTGCCGGATCTGCCCTAATAGAGGCATTACGGGTAGCGGGCCTACTGGATCTGGTTGTCCTTGCATTGTCCCCCTTCACTTATGGTCTCCTTGGGTTACCAGTAGCGGTTGGGATCTCGATTATCTTCGGGATTCTTAGGAAAGAAATGGCGCTCGTGATGCTTGCAACATATGCAAACACGATGGATTTCTCCTCATTCATGTCCCCCGCCCAGATGGCAGTCTTCACCGTATTCATGGTCCTTTACATACCGTGCGTTGCTACTATCGCAGCCCTGCTGAAGGAGTACAAGGTCAAGTGGACGCTTTTCACAGTGGCTTTGAACCTTGCTGTCGCAACAATAGTTGCCCTAGCTGTAAGAGTTCTGCTCATCCCAGTCTTCTGAACCCTGACTTTATCCTCTCCAGGGTGTGGGAGAGGTGCTCCGGCATTACTTTGGTGGACGCAAGGACGGGCATGAAATTGGTGTCCCCTGTCCACCTGGGCACAATATGCATGTGCACGTGCTCGAATCCGGCACCTGCCGCCTTTCCTATGTTGAACCCAATGTTGAACCCTTCCGGACGCATTTCCATCTTGAGCACAGCAATCGAGTCCTTCAGCAATCCGAAGAGCTCCTCCGCCTCTTCAGTCTGAAGATCCTCGATGCTCGTTACGTGCCTGTAGGGCGCTATCATCATGTGGCCGCTGTTGTAGGGGAATCTGTTTAGCAGTCCGAATACTTTCTGTCTCCTTTCAAAAATCAGGGCCTCTGAATCCTCCTCGGATGGTTTCAAGCAGAATATGCATCCATCTTTCCTTGCACCGGACACGAATTCGCCTCGCCATGGAGCCCACAGTATTTTCTCAGCCATATGTAGGAGTCTGTAAATGTTCTTTTTAACTATTTCAGCGGAACCCTTGCCCTTCAAGGTAGGCAATTCGTCCTTCCGACAGTTTTCTGGAGATCGGAACCCCTTTTCAAACGCACGATCTGCCATGCATAGCTTATGCCAAAAAAGGAGGGTGCGTCTTTCTTTTGAAAACCAGCTTCGGCTTTGCTAGCCGAGCATTATCCGCCCCAATAGAGCGCTCAGCTCGAAGTTACTGTTGCAGACTGCAGCCTCCATGACCTTCTCGACAGAGGCAGGTGTTTCAAAGTACGTCCCCGCGATTACCAAGGAGGCTTTCAGAACCGAATTCTTTTCCCTGCCCGAGAACTTACCCTTCTTTACTAGGCTGCCCTCTACAAAGCCGCCCAACCTGAGGAACGTGCTGCAGGTATCTGGGTCATAACTCATCAGATATCCTGTGTCTGGGTACCTCGAGTCGGAATAGCTGTTGAACTTCAATGATAACGACTCCGCCAGGATTTTGTACTCCTCATTAAGCGGCAATGGGTTCGAGGAACCGAGCCCTATTCTGGTCGCAACAGAATAGCCGTAAGCAGTCCTTTTCAAGGACGGACCGACCCATCCTGCGACTGACATGATTACTCTCATAGACTCCTGCCTGACGCTCCTGTTCCCCTCCAGGATGTACTCTATTGTGGGGATCCCTCCTTTCCGTGCATTCGTCTCGGGTGATAGCTCGTTGATGTCCATTACAGCTTCCTTGCAGTAGAGCTGGGTAATGTAGCTCCCCCT
>JARYLH010000066.1 GCA_029907755.1 Candidatus Methanosuratincola sp. | reverse complement strand
GGGTTGAGCGGCAGCAGCTGCCAGTAGCCCTGCCCGGTCTCTGCCAACAGGTCCACGAAACGGTATGCCATCGGCCCAAAGTCTCCTATGCCGTACTTCGAAGGGAGACAAGTTGGGTGGAGCAGTATTCCGCTTGCCCTATCTCTCAGTGCCCCTTCCAAACGTGCCACCCCATCAGGCCTTTATCCCCAAAAGCTCTGCGAGAGACCTGATCTTCTCAATCCACCTGGCTGCGCCGGGATCGCCAGAAGCCTCCCTGGCCTTCATGTACCCCTGCCATTTGGATATGATCTGGAACAGGATGTTCTGCGCAAGCCAGTAATTGATCCCGAGTTGCAGCCTTTCCGCAGACCTGAGGAGCCGCTCCAGCCTTTCCATCCTGCCCAGGTCTTCGGGGTTCTCCGCCAGCAGCCCCAGCTCGCGCTCGACGCGACTCTTCGCCTCCAGCCCGATCAGCCCTTTGTCGAGCTCGATCTGCAGGCTCATAGCATTGTCGGCGAGCCTCTCGAAGGCACCTGGATCCGATTCTCCCCTCAGGGCCTCGACCATGTTGTACGTCAAAACGACCTCTGCCGCAGCCCTGAGAGCTATCGGCACCTTGAGCGAGAGCCCTTTCATGAAGGTCATGACGGCGAGGTTGTCTTCGTAGACCTGCTGGAAGTGCGCCCTCGCCCTCCCGACCGATGTCTCTAGGATCCTCCCGAGCACCTCGATCTGCCTGTCCTTGAACAAGTCCGACAGCGAACACGCGCACCCCTCTTTCCCGAAATCGAGCTCGATCAGGCTCATCGTCTTCTGGACGTCCCCTGCCTGGATCGCGGCGTGCAGCGCCCTCTGCGCATCAGAGAATTCCTCGTCTCCCATCTGCCTCCTGACTCCGCCGAATATGTTGTGGTCCCCGAGCCACAGGGCTGCGTACCAGATCTCGTCCTCCTCCAGGGTAATTGCTGAAGTTACTCTTGAGTTCCCCGTGACCAGTGCGTTCTTCCCCACCTTCTGCCGTTCGTATGCCTTGTCCTCGACTATGTAGCAGTACACCCTGTGCGGACCGCCCTTCTCTCCATTGAATATCGACGATATCGCGTGGTGTATCCCGACCCGCGGAAGTTCGACCTTGGATGGCATAACGTATGCCTCGTAGATCTTGGCCCCGTCTCCGAGTGCGCTGTAGTTGCTCTTTGCCGCCCGGAGCCTTTCCAAGTACCCCTGCTCGAGGTCCCTTCCCGTGACTTCCCTCAGGAGCTGGATCACCCTGGCTGCATGCTTCATGATCTGGACAGTCTCTATCCTCGACACGTCGTCGAAGAACCAACCGCAGCTTGTCTGCATGAGCATTGAATGCCGCTGCATCTCGAGCAATTTCAGGATTTTTGCCCTGTCCTGCTTGCTGAGATCCGCCTTGAAATTCCTCTTGAAGAAGAGTTCGACATTCTCCGGTGAGCGGTCCAACACGACGGCTATGTAATCGTCCCTTACATCCCATGGACTCTCGGAGTGCTTTCTCATCTCGCTCTCGTAAGCCACGGCAGCATTGTCCCTCAGCCAATCCATCGCTTCCCTGAGGGGCCTCCTCCACTTCTGCAAGGGGCAAACCCCTGTCTTGCAGCCGCAGTCGTCCATCCACCGCTCGATGCCGTGCTCGCAGCTCCACGATGTCCTCTCCGCAATCTCGACCTCGTCCTGGGGCGGGCTCATCTCGAGGAATTCCCCGAAGTTGGTCAACCTTGCAAGGTTGTTTGCCTTGATGTAATGCAAGCAGTATGAGAGAGCCATCTCGCCGAATTTGTGGTGGTGCCCGTAAGTCTCCCCGTCAGTCGCGACGCTCACGAGCTGGTTTCCGCTATCCGCTGTGAAGCCCGAGAGTATCCTCTTTGCGAACGCCTCGCCGTCGCTCAGAAGCCCGCCAAATGCCACCTCCTTCGAAATCGCCTCGTTGTAGAAGAAGATGCTGATGGTCTTCCCCGAGGGGAGCCTGCAAAGATAGGGGCGGTTGATGTAAAGCCCTCCATTGCGCACTTCCCTCCATTCGCCTCCGCCGGCCCTCCTAAACCTCTTTGCCTGGTGGGGCGCGAGGATCGTGAACTTGATCCCCTCCTGGGCGAGGGCCTCGAGGGTCGGCGTGTCCACCGCCGTCTCGGGGAGCCACATTCCCTCAGGTGCCCTCCTGAACCTCGCCTTGAAGTCCGCCACCCCCCACCTGACCTGCGTGACCTTGTCCTTCTGGCTCGTGAGCGGCATTATCATGTGGCTGTACGCCTGCGCGATCGCAGATCCGTGCCCAGAGAATTCCTTCCCGCTCCTCGTGTCCGCTTCCAGTATCGCCTCATACGTCTCCTGTGCGTTCCTTTCCATCCATGAAAGCAACGTCGGCCCAAAGTTGAAGCTGATCATCGAGTAGTTGTTCACTATGTTGACTATCCGGCGGTCGGGACCAATGATCCTGGAGGCAGTGTTAGGGGCATAGCACTCCGCGGTCACCCTCTGGTTCCAGTCGTGGTAAGGGTGGGCAGACTCCTGGGCCTCGACCTCTTCGAGCCATGGGTTCTCCCGCGGCGGCTGGTAGAAGTGCCCGTGGATGCAGACAAACCTCTCCAAATGGTAGCACGTTCTCCTGAATCACTTTTTTCAGTTTTGTATATAAAAATACCAAGGGCTGATGCCTTACGCTCCTATCCGGGTGCACGATCGCTACTTTTTTAACCTACCTGCTCACTAATTAGCCGGTTGGGGGATCAGAGACTGCAGACGAAGGACAAGATCACCGTTGTGGAGCGCCTCAAGGGATACATAAACAGCATCGTTGAGGTCCACCTCATGGATGAGCAGGTCATCACGGGGAGGCTTGTGCAAGTGGACGAGGATCTGCTCAACATATTCTTGGAGGACTGCACGGACCTCTCTGGGAAGGTCTCGCCTGCGGCTGTGATAATGGGGGCTTCCATCTCCCACATCAACATAGTCTCGCTACCGGCATGCGACTCGCTCGACGACAAGGTCTATGACCTGATCTCGAAGAACGGCGAGATGACTGTGAACGAGATAGCGAAGATCCTAAACGCGAAGCCGAGCAGCGTCAGCTCTGCCCTGAGGCGGCTTAAGAGGAGCGGGATGCTACCGGGGACGAGGAGAAATCTCCGCCAGCCATAAAGATCAGGTTTTTATCCCGATCCGCGATCAGATTATTGGGCGGGCTATGATGAATCGTCCCAATGACTTCTCGGAATGATTTGGATCTTGAGTACATGATGCCTGCCCAGATGGCTTTTTCGCAGTAGTTGCCCCTTCAATAAAAGATAAAAGCATACCTTTCCCCTGCTTCTCTACAGTGATCGCAGTTGCCACATGCCACAGTTAGGTGGACCGGCGGTTTGAAGTTCGAGGGCGTAGACAGCCAGGGCCATATGACCCTCATGGAGGCGCACAAGAATTACGGCGGGCTCGGTGAAGGGACCACGCCCATGGACCTCTTCCTGATAGCCCTTGGCGGCTGCGCGGGAATTGACATCGTCACCATGCTCGAGGCCAGGAAGCAGCAGCTCGAGTCCTGCGAGGTGATAATTGACGGGGAGCGCAGGGAGGAGTACCCGAAGTTCTTCAAGAAGATCGCTCTCCGGTTCGTCCTGAAGGGGAATCTCGACGACAACGTGGTGGACCGGGTGGTCAGCCTCACAATGACGAAGGTCTGCCCGATAGCCGCCATGCTGAGCAAGATCGCCGAGGTCACCTGGAGCTACGAGATCGTAAGGGGCTGATCTGGTCCATCCCCGCGCCTTGCACCCGGGCGATCCCACCGAATCCTTATTATACAAAATTAAAGATCCTTTACTCTGCGGTGTCTTTTATTGAGGGTAGCGGTCTTCACTTGGGAGTTCCCGCCGATGGTCGTAGGCGGCCTCGGGACCTTCACCTACGAGCTCTCGATAGGGCTCAAGCGTTTGGGGCACGAGGTAACCGCCTTCACGATGAACGACGGCTCGCTGAAGACAAGGGAAGTCATCGACGGGGTAGAAGTCCACCGACCAAAGCTGATCGACTTCTCCGACACGCTCCCGGAGTTCGAGTCCGAGGAGATCAGGCGTTCGGGCACCGCCGCAAAGTTCTTCTCGAAGGTGCTTGTGTACAACCTCCTCGTCAGCACCAAGATCGCGAATGACCTGATCCCAAAAGAAGGCAGGGCATTCGACCTGCTCTCGGTGCACGACTGGCTCTCAGCCATGGCTGGGATCGCCCTGAAGAAGGCGACCGGGATCCCCATGGTCTTCCACATACATTCGACCGAGCGCGGTCGGAGCCTCGGTAGGGGATCCTCGATCATATACGACCTGGAGAAGAAGGCGGCGAACTTCGCGGACAGGATCGTGACCGTGTCCAACGCCATGCGCGAAGAGCTCATCACCTGCGGGTTCCCATCCGAAAAGATAGACGTCGTCTGGAATGGGGTCGACACCTCGAAGTACTCGCCGGACAGGGTCGCGAAAGAGGAGCGGCAGTTGATACGATCGCGCTACGGCGTATCCGATGGCGACCGGATGCTGCTCTTCCTCGGGCGCCTGACCGCCGTGAAGGGGGTAGACAGGCTCGTCATGGCGATGTCCCACATACTCCAGAGGTTCCCCAACACGAAGCTCGTCGTCGTCGGGAAGGGCGACCTCCAGGAGGAGCTGCTGCGGCTATCCGAGAACTTGGGGGTCAAGGACAGGATCGCCTTCGACTTCCGGATGCTCACCGAGGAGGAGCGGATACGCGTCTATGCGGCATCGGACATCGCAGTCTTCCCCAGCATCTACGAGCCCTTTGGGATCGTGGCGCTGGAGGCGATGGCGATGGGGAAACCAGTCGTCGTCGGGGCCAGGGGCGTGAGCGGGATGAGGGAGATAGTCATAAACTACGGGGAACGCCAGTGCGGCTACCACATAAACCCGTACGACCCCATGGACATCGCGTGGGGCGTCAACAACCTCCTGGGGGACCAGGATAAGATCGAAAGGTACGGGAAGAACGCGCGCGCCAGGGTGCTCGAGTGCTTCACGATGGACGCGGTGTCGAGGAGGATCTCCGAGATCTACGGATCGGTTGCTGGGAAGAAGCCCGATGGCGGCTGACCGATAAAAACGTGGTGCGGCCGCCGGGATTTGAACCCGGGTCCTTAGCGTTCTACAGGCATTAGCCTTTGGCAGGCTAACGTCCTAGACCAGGCTAGACTACGGCCGCAACTTTGTGAACATTTTGCACAGGGGATATTTAACTTTTCGGAACAGGCGATATTTCGCAAAAATGACCTAAGGGGGCTATCGCAAACGCCTTGATTTCATCCCTCGCGGTCAAATTAACTCTGAGCGATCATTGCCCCAAAAATAAAGGGGGCTGAAAGAAGATAAAAATATGCCCCCGAAAAAACTTATTAAACCCAGCAATCAATAGACCAGCGTTGCCCGAGTAGCTCAGCCTGGGAGAGCATCCGGCTGAAGACCGGAGTGTCGCTGGTTCAAATCCGGCCTCGGGCACCATAGCTTTCCATAATTTTATGAACAAAAGATCAAGTAGATCATCTACTGATGAACAGAGTTTAGATCTGATGGTACAGTACCGGGATCGAAATGCGTTGATAAGAGACTTCAAGAGATTCTTGGAGATTGACCTTCAGCAGAAGGAAAAGACGGTCCAGAATCATATGGCCGTACTGTACAGGCTGATGAGGAGATGCGATCCATTAACCGCAACTAAGGAGGATCTCAGAGATTACCTATCCCAGTTCAAGGAATCACCTAAGACGTACGCATGGCACCTATGCGGGCTGAAGAGGCTATATAGGGACTTTTTCAAGAAGCCCGAACTGGTAGACTCATTCAAGTTCCCAAAATACTTGCCAAGGTCTAAACTGATACCTTCCAAGAAGGAGTTGAGGGAATTCTCAGATCATCTTAGTAGCGAGGATCTAGCCCTCTTCCTGGTCCTAGCCTCTTCAGGCCTGAGGAGATCTGAGGTCGTAACCCTCAAGATAAACGAGGTTGACTTTGAGAGGAGGATGATCATGCCTTCCAGAACTTCGTCGACCAAGTTCTCTTGGGTTGGTTTCTTCAATGAAGAGGCTCGTTCTGCTTTGAAGGACTTTATGGCTGGAAGGAGGGATCGTAGGGAGTCACTCTTCCCTTACGCAAGGGCTAAACTGGGAGTGATATGGGGAGGAGGGTGGTGTGATTTGACTGCAACAGTTGGGGAAAAGGCAGTAGTGATGAGATCAGATGCTGAAATACTAGATGAACTTATGCAAAGGTTTGTTTTTTATTGCAGCATAGATGATCCGAACCAGACTCTGTATATATGCGAGAATGGGATCTGGAAAGAGGAAAGCTATGTTGAGGGCATCCTCAAGGCCCAGTTTTCTGAAATTTATGGCGATCTCGGAGAAGTTAAAAAGGCGAATCCACATTGGGCGATGGATTATATCAAAGGCAAAGCCATGTCCAGAAATGACATCGTTAAAAAACCTCTGGAACTAGTTCCCTTCAAGAACTGTTTCTTGGTCGTAAAAGACTTTGAAGAGGAGATCGATGGAAAATCAGTGCATCACAAACAGGGGGACACTCTTCAGCTCTCCAGCAAGTACTTTTATGAAAACTCTATACCCTGGGAATACGACCCGAATGCCAAATGCCAGAAGTTCAAGAAATGGCTTAAAGGAACGGTAAGAAAAGAGGATATCAGGATCATACAGGAGATGATGGGATACTGTTTGTACACATGTTATCCTGAACCAGTTTTCTTTATACTTGTAGGATCTGGAGTAACGGAAAAACCTTATTCCTGAATTTGATGATCGAAATTCTTGGCCATGAGAATATTGCTACGATTACACTTTCGGATCTTATCAATAATCGTTTCAAGATGGCTGAGCTGAATAACAAATTAGCCAATATTGCGGATGATATCGGTTACGATCGTCTGAGGAATGCTGCACAACTGAAGATGCTCACGGGCAACAGTCACATAAATGCTGAAAAGAAATTTAAAGATCCTTTCAAGTTCAAAAATTATGCGAAGATGATCTTTTCGGCAAATGAACCGCCGGAATTTGAAGAAACATCTGATGCCATAAAAAAAGGTTGATTTTGATAGAGTTTCCTTACACTTTCAAGAAAGATCCTGATCCTAAAAGGGAGAGAAGAAAGCCGAAGATTACCCTTCCAAGCTGAACCATGCTATCAAGCTCGGGGTTATCTCCCTGAGGAGCGTATTAACCACCGAGAAAATAGACTACATCCAGAAAGAATTCAATGTCCTCGATTACAGGTTCAAGACCAAATTCGACGATATCGTAAGGGAATTGGATGAACGTTTCGGAAAGATCTTTGGTGAGAAGGGGAAGGTATCGACCTGTATCGACGAGCACTTTGGCGAGGACGGTAAGCTTGTTAAGCAGGTGTTCGACCCCATGAAGGAAGGTAGCCCACTCTACAAACTGCGGACGGAGATGATAAACGAGCTGCAGAAGATCCGGAAGGACCTCGGGGCAATGGAGAAGGAGGAGGAGATGACGGAAAGGACTACGCTGAAGGGTTATGATTTCGAGGACCTTTGCGAGGAGGCGCTCGGTGAGTATGCCCGGATTAACGGCGACGCTCTGGAAAAGACCTCAGAGATGGCCGGGAGCCTGACCGGGAGCAAGGTAGGGGATTTCGTCATCACCCTGCCAAACAAGAAGAAAATTGCCATTGAGGTAAAGGACACCTCGTTGACAATTCCCAAAATTAGCAGCTTGCTTGAGGAGGCTCTGAAAAACCGGGACGCCTCATACGCCATCCTGGTCGTTAAGAATGTCGAGGGGCTGCCAAACTCGATCGGTTGGT
>JARYLH010000065.1 GCA_029907755.1 Candidatus Methanosuratincola sp. | reverse complement strand
CAATATAAATTTTAGCCTCTCACTCACTTAAGGGTGCTGATTTTGCTCAACAGGGCTAAGGGAGTGCTGGTCCTGGAGGACGGGACGGTCTTCTACGGGAGGTCTTTCGGGGCCAACAGGAGGGTGCTGGGGGAAGTCGTCTTCTCCACATCGATGGTGGGGTACCCGGAATCGCTGACTGATCCGTCCTACAACGGGCAGATACTGACGCTCACTTACCCGATTGTCGGGAACTACGGGGTTCCGGCTTGCGGAGCCGGGCAGATCCCAGACTGCTTCGAGTCTGACGGGATAAAGGCAGAGGGGCTGGTAATCCACGACCTCTGCGACGAGCCGAGCCACTGGACCAGCGGCAGAACCCTCGACGAGTGGCTGAAGGACGAGGGGATCCCGGGAATATACGGGATAGACACCCGGAAGCTGACGAAGAGGCTAAGGGAGAGGGGGGTGATGAAGGGGGCCATCCAAACCCTCGCGGAGGGGGAGGACCCGGATGTAGAGGGGATATTCGCCGATCTCGCCAAGTTCGACATAGAGACGAAGAACCTGGTAGAGGAGGTCTCGATCAAGAGGGCGCTGGTCTACGAGGGGCCTGGGCCGACTGTGGTTCTGATAGACTGCGGCGTGAAGCTTAACATCGTGAGGAACCTGCTCAGGAGGGGGGTGAGGCTGGTCAGGGTGCCCTTCAACACGAGCTTCGAGGAGGTGCTCAGCTACGAGCCCGCCGGGGTCTTCCTGAGCAACGGTCCTGGTAACCCCAAGGTCTGCACGGAGACGATAAGGTGCGCGAGGAGCCTGCTGGAGACCGACCTGCCGGTGATGGGGATCTGCCTGGGGAACCAGATACTTGCGCTTGCCTCGGGCGGGGAGACTTACAAGCTGAAGTACGGGCACAGGGCGCAGAACCAGCCCGTGATAGAGCTGGGGACCGGCAAGGGATACATCACGACTCAGAACCACGGCTATGCCGTCGACGAGGGCTCGCTCGCCAGGACGCCGTTCGAGGTTTGCTTCATAAACGCGAACGACAGGACCGTCGAGGGAATATACCACCCTGAGAAGGAGGTCTTCGCGGTGCAGTGGCACCCGGAGGCGTCGCCCGGACCGTACGACACGGAGTTCCTGTTTGACAAGTTCATAGAGGCTGTGAGGGGGTACAAGAGTGCCTAAGTTCCCGTGGCTCAAGAAGGTCCTGATACTGGGCAGCGGCGCCATCAAGATCGGGGAGGCTGCGGAGTTCGACTACTCCGGAAGCCAGTGCATCAAGGCCCTGCGCGAGGAGGGGATAGAGACCGTCCTGGTCAACCCCAACATAGCGACGATACAGACAGACCCGAGGCTTGCGGGGAAGGTCTACCTCCTCCCTGTGACGCCCAAGTACGTGGAGATGGTCATAGAGAGGGAGAGGCCAGACGGGATACTGCTCGGGTTCGGGGGGCAGACCGCCCTCAACTGCGGCGTCCAGCTCGCCAAGAAGGGCGTGCTGCAGAAGTACGGGGTCAAGGTACTCGGGACCTCCATAGAGTCCATCGAGACCACCAGCGACAGGGAGAGGTTCAAGCAGACAATGCTGAGCGCCGGCGTTAAGGTTCCAAGGAGCGGAGCCGCGAACTCGATATCGGGAGCGATATCCCTCGCGAGGGAGATTGGCTACCCGGTGATTGTGAGGGTCGCCTACACGCTCGGCGGGAGGGGTTCAGGTGTCGCCTACGATGAGAAGGACCTCGTCGAGATAGCCGAGCGCGGGCTTGCCCAGAGCATGATCAAGCAGATCCTGGTCGAGGAGTACCTCAAGAACTGGAAGGAGGTCGAGTACGAGGTCGTGAGGGACTATGCGGACAACTGCATAACCGTCTGCAACATGGAGAACCTCGACCCGCTCGGGGTCCACACAGGGGACTCGATCGTCGTAGCCCCGTCCCAGACGCTGACGAACTACGACTACCATACCCTCAGGACGGCCTCGATCAAGGCGATACGGGCGCTGGGGATAATAGGCGAGTGCAACATCCAGTGGGCGCTCGACCCGAAGAGCAACGACTTCAGGGTGATCGAGGTCAACTCGAGGCTCTCCAGGAGCTCGGCGCTCGCGAGTAAGGCGACGGGTTACCCGCTCGCCTACATTGCGGCTAAGCTCGCGATAGGATACAACCTGCCCGAGCTCATGAACAGGGTCACAGGGGTCACCACAGCCTGCTTCGAGCCGGCGCTGGACTACGTCATCGTGAAGTACCCCAGGTGGGACTTCCAGAAGTTCAGGAACGTCGACCCGCACCTTGGCCCGCAGATGAAGTCTGTCGGCGAGGTGATGGCGATAGGCAGGTGCTTCGAGGAGGCGCTGCAGAAGGCGATAAGGATGCTGGACATCGGCAAGAACGGGCTGGTCTGCAACCCGAGCGAGCCGGAGGGGGACCTCCAGCGGGAGCTCTCGCACCCGACGGACAAGAGGCTCTTCTTCGTCGTCAGGGCGCTTAGGGAGGGGATGCCGATAGAGGAGGTCTACAGGCTCTCGGGGATAGACCCCTGGTTCCTGAGCAAGATCAAGAAGATCGTAGACATGGAGGGCAGGCTCCGCAAGGCAAAGCTGGAGGGCGGATCGGTCGATCTCATCAGGGAGGCTAAGAGGCTCGGGTTCTCCGACGTCCAGATCGCGATCTGTACAGGCTCCACGGAGGAGGAGGTGAGGGCCTTCCGGAAGTCCAACGGCATAGTCCCGGTCGTGAAGCAGATCGACACCATGGCCGCGGAGTGGCCGGCAAAGACGAACTACCTCTACGTCACGTACGGAGGGGAGGAGGACGACATAGACTTCGGGAACAGGAAGAAGGCGATGGTCCTGGGCGCAGGGGTCTTCAGGATAGGGACGAGCGTCGAGTTCGACTGGTGCGGGGTGAACACCGCATGGGGGCTGAAGAAGGAGGGGATAGAGGAGACGATAATAATAAACAACAACCCGGAGACGGTCTCCACGGACTACGACATCCCGGACAAGCTTTACTTCGAGGAGCTAACCTTCGAGAGGGTCATGGACATCGAGGACAAGGAGAGGGTCTACGGCGCCGTGCTGAGCGTCGGCGGGCAGACTCCAAACAACCTCGCCCTGAGGCTGTCCAAGGCAGGGATGAGGCTGCTCGGGAGCTCGGCGGAGAGCATCGACATGGCAGAGGACAGGTCCAAGTTCAGCGACCTACTAGGCAGGCTGGGAATACCGCAGCCCAGGTGGAAGGCGCTGACCAGCATGGAGGAGGCGAAGGAGTTCGCAAGGGAGATCGGGTTCCCCGTGATCGTCAGGCCGAGCTACGTCCTCTCCGGGGCGGGGATGCGGGTGATATACAACGAGGAGGGGCTCGACGAGCTGCGCTCTGCGATAGCGCTCTCAAAGGAGCACCCGATGGTGATGTCAAAGTTCCTGCAGGCGGCAAGGGAGGTAGACGTCGACGGGGTCTCGGACGGCGAGGAGGTCTACATAGGAGGGGTTCTGGAGCACCTCGAGTCGGCCGGGATACACAGCGGTGACGCTATCATGTGCATACCCCCGAGGTCGCTAAGCGAGGAGGTGATCCGGAAGGTCAGGGACTACACCGAGAGGATCGCCAGGGGCCTCGGGATAGTCGGCCCCTTCAACGTCCAGTACATCGTGAAGGAGGAGGAGGTCTATGTCATCGAGTGCAACCTGAGGGCCTCGAGGACGTTCCCCTTCGTCAGCAAGACGATAGGCGTGAACCTGATGGACGTTGCCTGCGCGGTCATGATGGGAAAGAGAATCAAGGACCTTGGGGTCCCGCCCCCGGGCGAGCTCCCCCACTTCGGGGTGAAGGTCCCCGTCTTCAGCTTCATGAGGCTCACCGGTGCGGACCTGCTCCTCGGCGTGGAGATGCTCAGCACGGGCGAGGTGGCATGCATCGGGGAGAACTTCACGGACGCCCTTATGAAGTCGCTAGAGGCTGCCGAGATCAGGATTCCGGATCCTGGCTCCTCTGTGCTGGTCACGGTCGGGAACGGCGGCAAGAAGACGGTGATCATCCCGTTCATATGGGCGCTGAGGAAGGACGGGTTCAAGATATACGCGACTGAGAAGACTTCGAAGGCGCTGGAGGAGGCGAACCTGAAGGACGTCGTGACCCTCAACAAGATAAGGGAGGCGGAAAAGAAGCCGAACATCTCGGATGAGATAGCCTCCGGGAACATCGACCTCGTGATCAACATCCCGGTCGAGGAGTCGAAGGAGGAGATGGAGGACGAGTACCTGATCAGGAGGATGGCGGTCGAATTCAACGTCCCGGTTATGACGACGCTGGAGCTCGTGGCAGCGCTGGTCGCGGTGATTAAGTACAGGCACGCCAACCCCCTGACTGTGAAGTCGCTGAACGAGTACATGGAAGCGCTCCCCTGGAAGAGATGGTAAGTCAGCTGACCTGCTTTTTTCCCACCATTGGGCCGCAGGGCGCAGCGGAAGGTGTTTTATACTTGGAAGGATAATCCCTCCATATTGAGATGGTGTCACAGGATGCCGAGATCGCACCCCGAAGGCGTTGAGGCGGCAGCGCTCTTTTCCGGAAAGGACTCGCTGTTCGCGATCCTGCATGCTGAGAGGATCGGTCTCCACGTAAGAGAGTTGATATCCATGGTCACGACATTCGGGCAGCCTTCGCCACACATGGAGAACCTCGGGGCTCTGAAGAAGTCGGCAGAAAGCATGCGCAAGAAGCTGACGATCGTCGACCTCCGCGAAGGGGAAGGGAGGCTGGTTAGCGCCCTCAGGGATTCTGGCGCGAGTGCCCTCGTGGCTGGCGACGTCTTCGTGGAGGATCATGTCAAATGGCTCGAGGCAGTCTGTAGTAAAGCTGGGATCGGGGTTGTCGAGCCGCTTTATGGCATGAGTACGGAGGCAGTGCTGAAGGAAATGCTCGGTGAAGGGTTCATGGTCAAGATAATAGGCGTGGACACCAGGCTTTTCGGGAAGGAGTGGCTGGGATTCACGCTTTCCAGAGAAAATCTGGACGACTTTCTTGGGGGGATCGGGGATGCGGACCCCCTTGGAGAGAACGGGGAGTACCACACGCTGGTCCTCGACTGTCCGTTGTACTCTAGGCGGCTAGAGGTGCGTTCATCCACTGCGCTACAGGCAGGGAGCCTAAAGTACCTCAGGGTCGAGGTCGCCTGATCGGCTGCTGGAGTTTCGTGGATAAAAGAAAGATCAGGCACCGCAGCCAGACCCAAACACGACGCTGTTAATCTGGTCTCTGGAGATTACCCCGATCACGAGCCGCTGATCTTTCTTGTCGACGACAGGGATAAGCGGCTCGTTCCACACTATCATCTTCTCCAAGATGCCGGAGATCTCCTCGTCCTCCAAGACGGTCTCCAGATCCTTCCTCATCACTTCGGCAACCCTTGTGCTTGCCCAAAGCTCCTCTGGCACCCTCCTGATCTCCCTCAATGAAACCGATCCCAGGAGCCTTGCCTTCTCGTCGAGAACGAGGTAGTTCTCGCCCATATCCGGATGCACCTTTACTAACTCGCTTATCGTTAGGTCCCCACTGACGGCATCGAAGATAGGGGTCATCAGATCCTTTGCAACGACCATGCCCAGAGCGGTGCGCAGGTAAGCGGGGGTTAGCATATAGGACGTGTCATAAGCGATCGGCTTCGCAGTGCGCCTGGCTGCGAATTTGAACAGCGTTGGGAATGCGGCTATCGCAATCAGTACGGATAGGGTGTAGACAGACATGATCTCTCCCTGGACAATCCCCAGCGTGTAGAGTGTCAGCATCAAGGCAATGTCGACGGCACCCTTCGACATGAGACCAAAGCTTATGGGCATTGCTGCCGGGATTCGCGTGAGTTTGGCTGCAGTGAGAGCGCCAATGAACTTCCCTCCAGTGTTCAGGAAAATTATGCCCGCGATGAGCCAGAAGGGCAGGGAAAGGAAGGATGTTTCAAAGTACAGCCCTATCCCGACAAAGAAGATTGGCACGAAGAAAGCGTAAGCCAAGCCCTCCATACCCTTCGTGATCTCGGAGTGCAACTCTTTTGAGAGGGGGGAGAGTGCCACTCCGAGCAGGAGGGCGCCCATTGATCCGTGTAGCCCGCTGTTCTCGGCAGTGACGACGAAGAGGAGGATCAGCCCAATGAGTATCCCAAGTGACGTCTCCCTTGCGCGCCCGTACTTCCTCAGCAGCGATATTACTCCCGGGACGAGATAGATCCCGAAGACGATCGCCACGGCGAAGTAGGAGATTATGCTGATTATTAGAAGGACCAGGTCGGAAGCCAGGTTCTCTGGCGCCGTGGAGATCCTTATCGCTATGCTGACCAGGAGCAAGCCTATGAACTCCATTATAGCCCCCACCGTGAAGGTCATCAAGCCCAAGGGCTCCTTCAGGTAACCGAGATCACACAGGACCTTCGCGAGTACGCCCAGCGAGGTCACAGAGAAGACGGATGCCACAGCGAATGCCGTCAGCTCCGAGAATCCGTACTGGACCAGGAAGGCATAGGAAAGTGCCGTCGAAAAGGAAAGCGCCAAGACAGCCGTGTAGAAGAGCCTCCTCCTGAAGACGGCAATCAGCGAAGAGACTTCTATCTCCTCGAACCCTATAAGGAAGAAGAGGAACACGACCCCGAGATCGATGAAGAGCCTTATCGTATCCTCAGGGACTACGACAGAAAGACCCGCAGGCCCAAGGACTATCCCGGTCAAGATGTAGCCGAGGATTGACGGCTGCTTTATCCTGACGCAGATCTCCTCTGAGATTTTCGCAAATAGGACTATTAAAGCGAGGTACAGCAGGTAAATCATCAGAGGTCGTAAACGGTATTTTGCTGATTGGATAAAAGCCCTCTGGATGTGGCAAGAGGTCAATCTGAATTGCCCAAAAAGCTTAATACACCTGCCCACAAGGATAACCTTACAAAACGGTGGTTAAAGTGAGCCAATTCCAATATCTATAACGCGACTGGTCCCTTCTTGTTTAGACCAGTCGGTGCTCTCGGAATCTGAGAGACTTAGTTCGGTTTTTGTGACGGACGAAAAAAGGGCAAAGAGCACGGAAAATACAACCGACAAGAGCACGGAAAATACAACCGACCGCAGGCACATCGCCGGCTTTTCAGGAGACCGCTCGGATCGGGGGGCGCTTCGCGCGTGAGCAGCACCGTTGAACTTGCGGACCTGAAGCACTCTACCGACGTGCAGAAGGTGAAGGAGAAGATAAGGCAGGTCCAGCGCTCGCTCGTCGAGATGACCTCGTCGATGGGGGTGCACCTCGGATCTTCGCTCTCGTGCCTCGAGATCATAGCCACGCTCTACTTCCTGAAGATGCGGCACACCCCGCACAGGCCGCAGTGGAAGGAGAGGGACAGGTTCATACTCAGCAAGGGGCACGCCGCCCCAGTTCTCTACGCCGTGCTGGCTGAGGCGGGGTACTTCCCAAAGGAGGAGCTGCGCACGCTCAAGCGGATCGACTCGCGGCTTCAGGGTCACCCAGACCTGAGGACTCCAGGGGTCGACGCCCCTTCGGGCTCGCTTGGCCAAGGGATCTCGATAGGCATCGGAATGGCACTGGCGGCGAAGATGCGCGGGAGCAGGAGCAGGGTCTACGTGCTCGCTGGGGACGGCGAGTGCGACGAGGGGCAGGTCTGGGAATCCCTCATGACGGCTGTGCACCTTAGGCTGGACAACCTGGTCCTGATAATAGACAGGAACGGCTGGCAGCTAGACGACAGGACGGAGGAGGTGAAAAGGAAGGTGCCGCTCAGGAGCAAGCTAGAGAGCTTCGGGTGGGAGACCTACTCGATAAACGGCCACGACGTGGAGAAGATAGTCGAGGTCCTGGACGCCGCGGAGAGGGCGGAGCAGCCCGTTGCGATAATCGCACACACAAAGAGGGGGAAGGGGATCTCGTTCCTCGAGGACTCTAACAAGGGGCACAAGCTCAAGCTGAGCGAGGACGAGTACCTCGCAGCGATCAAGGAGCTGGAGATGAGGAGGAAGGGACTGCGCCTGCGGGTCGACAACGTGGCCTTGCACCTGGTCATCGTGGGCCTGGCCCAGGGCTTCTTCGAGATGGGCTTCGGGCTGGAGTTCA
>JARYLH010000064.1 GCA_029907755.1 Candidatus Methanosuratincola sp. | reverse complement strand
GGTCCTGACGATGGCTATGCCGTTCTCGAGGGACGTTGGGGAGATCGGCACCGTGATGGTCGTGAGGTCGGCGTTCTACGGCCTGGGCTCCCCTGCATACACTGCCTTCCAGCAGAATCTGCTCCCGTCGAGGGTCAGGGGGGCGCTGACCGGGCTCTTCGACACCGCCTTCGGGTTCGGGGCGTTCGCCGGTCCGATCGCCGGCTTCTTCCTCTACGACACGATATCTCACAGCTCGCCGTTCCTGGCAAGCGGCCTGCTTGGGATTGCGACGCTCGTAGCAATCGTGCTATTCACGTACGAGCCGAAGCGGGAAGAGGTCCCCGCGTGAAGGTCGTGTTTTGATCGCCTCAGGGGATGCAATCAGTCAATCAATCAACCAACCGACCGACCAATCAATTAATTAACGCTTATAAACCGTACAATACTACGTTTTCTCGGTGTCTGCTTTGCCAAAGATCAAGTGCAAGAAAGTGACGTGGGAAGAGGTAGAGGAATGGAGCAGGGTTGTTTCTGACAAAGTTTACTCGTCCGGGTGGATTCCGGACATTGTTGTCGCAATCTCAAGGGGCGGCTATGTCCCTGCGAGGCTGGTCTGCGACAGGCTCGTAGTTGGGGAGCTCGTCTCCCTGCAGATCTCGCACTGGCCCTCTGCTGCCCAGATGGCTAAGGAGGCGGGCGTCCGCACGCCGCTTCACTGCAACATGGGCGGGAAGAAGGCGCTCATCGTGGACGACATAGCAGACACCGGGGAGTCCCTGATCATAGCGAAGGACCACGTCTGGACGAACTGCAGGCCGGACGCGATCAGGATAGCCTCCCTCCAGTGGATCTCCGGGAGCAGCAAGATACGCCCGGACTACTACGCCGAGGAGGTAACGGAGTGGATCTGGTACCAGTACCCGTGGAGCAGGCTTGAGGACATCATAGGTTTCGTGAAGAAGGTCATCGATGAGAACCCCGACAAGGGGGCGTGGTCCTTCGATGAGATCGTGGGCGGGGTCAGGGAGTGGTACGGCGTCGAGTTCGAACGCTGGTTCTTCGAGAGGGCGCTTGACAAGCTCGACTCGAGGGGCTTCCTGAAAAGGGACGGCGACCGCATAATCAAGAAAGTATAAATTGGCATCAGGAGAGGTGTGGGGCATGTCTTTCAAGTGCAACGCTGAAATCGGGATAATCGGCGGGAGCGGGTTCTACGATCCTGCTATGTTCGAGTCTGTTTCGGAGGTGAAGATCCACACGCCCTTTGGATCCCCCTCCGACATCATCTCCGTAGGCGAGCTGAGGGGCGTCCGCGTGGCCTTCCTCCCCAGGCATGGGAAGCGGCACTCGATACCACCCCACCTCATCAATTACCATGCGAACATATGGGCGCTCAGGGACCTTGGCGTGAGGAGGATCCTCGCCCCGTCCGCCGTGGGCAGCCTGAAGGAAGAGATCAAGCCAGGCGACCTCGTCATTCCGGATCAGTTCATCGACTTCACGAAGAACAGGAGGTATTCGTTCTACGACGGCGCAGTCGTGGGGCACTTTTCGCTTGCGGATCCGTTCTGCCCTGACCTGAACGAGAAAGCGGTCGGGGCAGCCCGCAAGCTGGGGATTGGAGTCCATTCGCCAGCGTGCTACGTCTGCATCGAAGGCCCGCGGTTCTCGACAAGGGCGGAGTCGAGGCTCTTCAGGTCGTGGGGCGCAGACATAATCGGGATGACCTTGGTGCCCGAGGTCGTCCTCGCGAGGGAGGCGGGGATCTGCTACACGACGATCGCGACGGTCACAGACTACGACGTGTGGGCAGAGAAGCCGGTCACGGCGCAAGAGGTCGTGGAGACCCTCAAGTCAAATGTTGAGAGAGCGAAAAAGGTAATATATGAAGTAATACCAAGTCTTAGCGAGCGAAGGTGTTCGTGTGAAAGATCCTCAGAGAACGCCTTGGTCTGATGCTGGCCGCTTTGCCAAAACCGGCAGGAGGTTGAAGTGTTAAGCAATTCTATAGTCCTAACCATGACTGTTCAACACTTCTATATTCATGCAGAGCTGTATATGAAATAAAATATACCGAAAAGACTTATATATGCGGGTATTTATAATATATGACAAGTAGTGGATAATAGGAAAAGAAGGTGAGATGGAGAATGGAAAAGAAGTTCAATCCGGTAAAGCCTACCCTGTGGGTGCCTGGCTAAAGCGGAGAGAAACCAGGTACCTTCTTTCCTTTGCGTTTTGCCTTTGCTGTTTGTAGTTTTCTTGTTCTTCAGCCCCAGGAAGAGTTGCGGTAGAAATCAAAAAAGTGAAGTGTTTGTTTTTTTGCTATTTCGATTTTTGGTCCAGTCCGGGAAACCTGCCAGCGCTCAAAGGCCCAGTTCCCCGGCGATCTTCTGCATGCTCTCAAGGGCTATCCCCAGGAACTCCTCGAGGGGGATCCCCATCTCGCTGCAGGAGGCTATCCTCCCCCTGTCCGCGCCCTTGGCGAAGTCCTTGCTCTTGTACTTTTTCACCAAGGTCTCTACTGTGACTTCCTTGAGCTTCTTGGTGGGCATCACCAGGGCCGCAGCCACGACGAGCCCGGAAACGGCATCGCTCGCTATCAGCGCCCTCTTGAAGTTGCTGTCAGGCATAACGCCAGTGTTCTCGTAGTTGTGCGCCTTTATCGCCTGGAGCACCTCGTCCCCGACAAGGCCCTCGAGCATCCGCGATGCCACAAGCGTGTGGTCGCCCAGCCCGCTGCAGACCTCGAAGTCGATGTCGTGGAGTATGCCCGTGACTTCCCACTTCTCCGGGTCCTCGCCAAGCCTCAGCGCGAGCCCCCTCATCACAGCACCCACCGCGAGCATATGCTTCAGGTTGTTCTCCTTCTTGATGTGCTTCCGCACGAGTTCGATTGCCTCTTCCCTCTGCACCTGGGACACCTGATCTATCGGTGGGGTGATTTCGATAAAAACCTTGGGGCGGGATGGAATGAAATGGAGGTGGATAGCGCACCCGCCCTGCCAAAAATCAGAAATACCCGCGTCGGTTAGATGATCGCGGTGCCCAAAATGTTTTGCCCCAAGTGCGGGACCGAGAACCCTGATGACTCGAACTTCTGCAGGAGGTGCGGGAGCAGGCTCGGGAGGACGTTCACCGAAGAGTTCAACGTGGCGGCGAAGGATCTAGTCTCGAAGATAGAGGATCTGATAAGGGAAGGGAACGTGACCCACATAGTGGTGAAGAACGAACAGGGAAGGGTCCTCTTGGAGCTGCCGGCGACCGTCTTCGTCGTGGGTGCGATACTTGCGCCCTGGATGGCCGCTCTTGGCGCGATCGCGGCGCTCGCCACCAACTGCAAAGTCGTAGTTGAGAGGCGATCCGACTGAGTGAGTCCTGACCCGAGCTTAAGAAGCATGATGCAACAGGAATGAAGGTTGCGTTCCAGCCGGATCCAGATTGGCGGTTAATAGTATAAAAAAGCAAAAAGGAAAGAACCGGTCATGATTCGTTGTTAAACTTCTTCAGGATTATCCTGGTGTTGGTCCCGGTGACCCCCTTTATCTTCCTGATGTTCTCAAGCACTTCGTTCATCTGGTTGACCGTTTCGACGTTAAGCATCACTTCGATGTCGAAGTCGCCGCTTATCTCGAGCACCTTGTGGACCCCCCTGATCCAGAGGATCCGCCTCGCGACGGCTGTGGTGTAGACATTGGACTCGCACTTGACGAGCACCAGCGCTTCGATCTTCTTTGGCACCTGGACCTCGAGCTTCTTTCCAGCCGCCTTCTCAGCCAGCTCCAGGAGGTCCACATCGCGGTAGCTCCTGACTTCGTGCCTCTCCTTTATCGCCTGGAGCACCTTCATCAGATCCTCCTCTGTCAGCGCTACCCCAAGGCGCTTCAGCCTGTCCTCCAGCGCCACCTTACCCGTGTACTTGCTGATCACGATCTCCCTCTGCCTGCCCACGATGCTCGGCGGGAAAGCCTCGTAGGTCTGCGGGTCGAATATGACCGCAGCCGCGTGGACCCCGCCCTTGTGCGAGAAGACGTTCTCGCCGACGATCGGCTGGAGCGGCGAAACGGGTATGCCGCTGTGCTTCTCGAGGAGCAGCGAGAGCTCCGGCAGCTTCGTCAGGTCGACCGTATCGATATTGTGCAGCACCTTGAGCGCCACCGCAAAAGGCTCCAGCGGCGTGATCCCTGCCCTCTCTCCTATCCCGTTCACGGTGGTGTGGACTGCGGTCGCGCCCCCCTCGACCGCGGCTATCGCGCTAGCGACCGCGAACCCCAGGTCGTTGTGGCAGTGGGCGTCGAGCTCCGCACCCAAGTCCCTTGAGAGCCTCGAGAAGAGGTCCCTCATCCTGTCCGGTGGGGTTATGCCCACGGTGTCCGGGATGCTTATCCTGTCAGCCCCTGCCTCGATCGCTGCTTTACATATCCTTACGATGAAGTCGTAGTTGCCGCGGGTCGCGTCCTCGGCAGTGAACCTGACCTTCGCCCCGTGGTCCCTTGCGTACTGGATGCTCCTCACAGCGGTCTCGATGGCCTTCTCCTCGGTCATCTTCATCGCCTGGAGCTTCTTCTCGGTGATCCCGAGGAAGATCGCGACGCGATCAACGCCGCACGCGAGCGCGGCCTCCACGTCGGGTATCAGCGCGCGGCTGTGAGCTAGGATCTCGGCATCGAGCCGCTCCGCTACAATCCGCTTTATCGCCTCGGTAACATCTTGGGACACGGCTGGATGCCCTGCCTCGATCATGTCGACCCTGGCTTCGTCCAGCTTCCTGGCTATCTCCACTTTCGCGTCGATGCTGAAGGAGACGCCAGGCGTCTGTTCCCCTTCCCTGAGGGTAGTGTCAAGGATCTTGACTCTCATTAGTGGCACCGCAAATAGAATTATTCGAACCGTATATAAGCCTTTTCGTATCCTTTACTACTCTTTTTTCACATCTTGAAGGGTGCGGGATTCGAAAAAAATACCAAAAATGACTAATAACGAGATTAACCCCATTGGGTAGCGTTTAATAAATCTTCGATCCATACTACCCCCAGAATCAGGTGTGCGAGGTCCGAGAGGTGTCGTCTTGGTTCGTTGGCAGGATTGAAGGTACTGCGGGCACAGAGCGGTTCTCGATGGTGCTTGAGAGGCAGGACGTCGGAAAGAACGACTACGTCCAGGTGAAGCACGAAGGGAGGGACTTCCTGCTCATCATAAAGGAGGTGGAGCGCGCGGGCGACAGCAAGATGGTTGCAGAGTGCGCAGTGGTTGGCGCCCCGCCGAAGACGCCTTTCGTCCCCGGGTCAGAGGTGCTGGCTGCCAGCGAGGAGCTCCTCAGGAAGGGGCTGGGGATAGACGCCGGGGAGGGCGAGGGGATCTACATCGGGAAGCTCAGGAATTTGGACTGCAGGGTCTGGCTCCCTGTGAAGAAGATGACGCGCATATTCATAGTCGGGAAGCCAGGGTCAGGGAAGTCGTACACTATGGGCGTCATCGCGGAGGAGTTCATCAAGAAGGGGATACCACTGGTCATAATCGACGCCCACGGGGAGTACTCAAGCCTCAAGGTCCCCGCGAGCGCACCCTCCGCGGAGTTCGGGGTCTCCCCCAAGTCGTACTCCGAGAACATAGTCGAGTTCGCCAACTTGGCGTTCAACCCTGGGGCTGATCTGGACATCGCTGCCCTAAACTCGGCGAAGGCTGACGACATCGTCTCGCAGATGCAGTGCACGATCATCAACCTCCGTGGTCTTGGGACCGAGGAGCAGTACCAGGTCGTCCACCAGGTCCTCTCCAAGCTCCTTGAGGCCGTCATGGTCATGCAGATCCAGCCTTTTTACCTCGCCCTAGACGAGGCCCACCTCTTCGCCGGGAGGAACCGGAAGGACGACCCCATGGTCAGGCAGGTCCTGGATGCTGTGAGGCGCTTCGCCCAGGAGGGTCGGAAGTTCGGAGCCAACATGATCGTGATGACCCAGCGCCCCCAGCTGCTCGATATGACCGTGCGGAGCCTCTCTGCCACGTGGATAATCCACCGCCTGACCGACCCGAACGACGTCAGGATTGCTTTGGAGAGCGGGGGGCTCGGGAAGGACTGGGAGGCGGACATAAACTGGCTCGAGCCCGGGAATGCGGTGATTACGGGCGACATCGTCGAGAGGACTCCGCTCCTCCTGCGGGTTAGGGAGAGGGAGACGACGCACGGCGCGCCGGGCTTCAACCCGCTGGACTTCGTCTCGCCCGAGGAGCGGGAGAAGATGAGGAAGCGCATCTCCAAGCTCAAGGAGAGGCTGCTCAGGGAGGGGGCTGCTGCCCAGAAGGGGGCGCAGCCGCAGGCGCAGATCCCCCAGTCTGTACCCTCGCTGTACCTGCCGGTGAACGTCAGCGAGTCGGATATCCTCGGGCGGCTGAAGGAGGACCGGTCCGTCGACGCCGCTGATCTGCTGAGGTTCAGGATCTGCTACACCCCAGCGCTCTTCGCCGAGGTCACCGTCGACTCGAAGAGGAAAGACCCCGACCTCCACATCAGGGAGAGGATCAGGCGGCTGATCCCTGCCTCCGCAGACGTGCATCCGCTCGACTGGAGGTACGAGTCGGCTTTCGGCGTCGAGGCAAAGGACGTCCTGGCGCAGCCGACGTCCCCCGTCCCGCCGAGGGAGGGCGAGCATGTGCAGGCGGCGGCAGCCCTGCTGGACGCCTCGGCGGTGGAGAACCTGAAGGGGGCATTCAGGATATTCGCGGTCTCGAAGCTCACCCAGACCGTGCACTACCACCAGAAGCTCGGGGAGTTCTCAAAGCCGGGGGAGCCCGTTGAAGAATTCAGGTCAAGGCTGAGGGCAAAAGCCGATTCGATGAGATCGCAAGCCGAGTCCGAGATCAGGGAGAGGTACAGCCAGCAGCTGAAAGAGATCCGATCGAGTGCGGCGGCTGCAAAGGAAGAGCTCGCGAGCCTCGAGAAGCTTGTGGGCTCGATAGAGGACGAGATCAAATCCCTGGAGAAGGAGAGGGTCAAGGCGGAGAAGGAGGGGAGGTCGACGCTCAAGGTCTCCCAGCAGATTCAGACGAGGGAGGTGAGGCTCGCAAGGCTCGAGCAGCGGCTCGCCAAGGCGAAAGAGGAGATCGTCACGCTCACGAGGAAAGAAGGGGAGATCCAGGAGAGGATCCGCAGCGAGGCGAAGAGAGCCGCGCAGGAGATCGAGGCGATGGTGGACGAGCCTTTGGCGAACCTCGTCTTCCAGCCCAAGCCCGAGGAGGTCTCGGTCGAGGCGATGCAGGTGATCTGGGTCCCCCGCATTGAGGCTCTCTTCAGGATCAGCTTCCATGGCGAGGAACGGGACTTCAGGATGGAGTGGAACGCGGTCAACGGGCGGGGGAAATTCGGGGAGTGCAGCGAGTGCGGCGCCCAGATCACGGCGCTCGAGGGCCCGATGTTCTGTTACACGTGCGGGGAGATCTTCTGCGTCGAGCACCTGGTAAGCTGCTCGCTGTGCGGACGGACCTCCTGCGCCTCGCATGCATGGAGGTGCCCCGAGTGCGGGAAGCAGTTCTGCGCAGACGAACCATGTGTCGAGTGCGCCGCCTGCGGCAAGAGGATCTGCACCGTTTGTGCCAAGGAGTGCAGGGACTGTGGGGAGGGCAAGGGCTACTGCGGGGATCACATAAAAAAGTGCGCGGTCTGCGGCGGCATTTACTGCGAGGGGCACTATGGGAAGCACATCAGTTACTGCAAGAAGTGCGGCAAGGAGCTGTGCGTCTTGGAGCAGGTCAAGTGCGCGATCTGCGGCGAGACCTTCTGCGAGTCCCATGTCGCCAAGTGCAGCGCCTGCGGCGAGGAAGTCTGCGGGGAGCACTCCTGGCTATGCAGCGCCTGCGGCAAGCCTTTCTGCAAGAAGGAGTTGCCATACCTGTGCAAGGTCTGCGGGAAGCCATTCTGCAAAGCCTGCTCCATGGTATGCTCGGTCTGCGGCGAGAGGGTGTGCAGGGAGCACATGAGGAAGTGCCCTGAGTGCGAAAGGACGGTCTGCCCCGAATGCCTGGTCGAGAAGAAGCGGCTCGGCATTTTCAAGAGGGCGGTCTGCTCTCACTGCGCTCAGGGGTGAGCGGCGGATTATTGGCGGAGCGGTTGCCCTTGGGCTACCATTGTCTAGGCGCGAATTTATACTGTTTTTAGGCTGGTTTTCGTGAATTTCTTTGAGCATCTGCTGTTT
>JARYLH010000063.1 GCA_029907755.1 Candidatus Methanosuratincola sp. | reverse complement strand
CCGAATGCCGTGTGCGCAACCCCGTCGACTATCATTGCTTCCCTCCTCAGCACTAGGAAGAGACCGATCCATCCGCAGGCAAATGCCGCAAGGCTTCCGCCGATCAAAGCGTACTGGAAGAACGGGTATCCCAGCAGGTCAAGTACCGAAAAGGCAGGACTAATCATTCCTGAACTCACCCTTGCATTTGTGCCTGTGGAAGACGAAGTGGAAGTGCTCACCGTAAGCCTTCCGGAGTATCTCGTTGGAATCGACATCAGGGGTTATCTCTGCCACGTTGACCTCCCTGTTGACGCAGATGAGCTTCGACATCCTGCAGAAGACTGCGGTAAGGTCGTGTGACACCATCAGGATCGTGATGCCCTTCCTCTGGTTGAGGTCGCTCATCTTCTGGTAGAACTTCTCCTGTGTCACCGCGTCGATCCCAGCCACCGGCTCGTCAAGGATTATCACTTCAGGATCCCTTACCAGCGCCATCGCGACGAACATGCGCTGCTTCTGGCCGCCAGAGAGCTCGCCGATCCGCTTGCCCGCTAGGTCGGAGATCCCCATGAACTCCAGCGCCTCATCGACCCTGCCCCAGTCAGCCCGCCGGAGCGGTCTCCCGACATTCCTTGGACCTAGCCTGCCAAGGGAGACGAGCTCCCTAACCGTCAGCGGAAAGTCTGAGTCGAAATTGATCGCGTCCTGCGAGACGTAAGCGATCTTTCCCCAGTCCGAGAATCTTTCGAGATCTTGGCCGAAGATCTTCACCGTGCCCCGATGCCTCGGGATCATCCCCAGCAAGGCAAGCAGCAGCGTCGTCTTTCCGCCACCATTCGGACCCACTATCCCGACGTAGTCCCCCCTTGCGATCTCAAAGCTCGCGCCCTGGATGACCAGCGCACCTGACCGCATTACGTCAAGATCCTTGACTTCAATGACTGCTCCCCGTTCCATTGTTTTCCACCATTAGCTCTGCTTTTTACTACCACGTTTAATTAAAAAAGATTAGCCGGTTACCAGCCCAGACTTCAGGCTCTCAAGGTTCGAGGCTAACTGATCCAAGTAATCCTTCCCGTCGATTGGGCCGAGCCCAAGGTAGAGCTTCAGGATCTTTACCTCCATCCCAGTCTGGCCCTCGAGCTCGCTCTTCAGCGTATCCATATATGAGGTCGAGTACGCAGGGTCGACGTAAAGGACCGAGATGTTGTGCCCAACCATCAGGTCGACCAGCGCACGGAGCTCCTGGACGCTCGGCTGCTTGTCGGCTGTGAGACCTATCACGCTGTGCTGCTCAAAGCCGTACCTGCTGCAAAGGTACCCGTATGCCCCGTGGGAGGTAATTATTTCGTTCCGAGACCTGTTCGCCAGCCCCTGCTGGTACTGTGCGTCCAGCGAATTTAGCCTCGCTTTTAGGGACTCCCACCTTACACTGTAATAATCGGAGTTTTTAGGGTCGACCTCCACCAGTGCCGAATATATCCTCTCTGCCTGCCTCTCAGCCATATATGGTGAGATCCAAGTATGAGGATCGTATTCTCCTCCATGCCCGTGTTCGTCAGCCTCGTGCTCGTCCTCGCCAAGGGCAAGGAGCTCCAGACCCTCGGTCGTGTCCAAGACCACCGTTCTGGTTAGGTTTAGGGAGGGCAGTACTTTCTCCTTGAACCATGGCTCGAGCCCCGCCCCGTTCAGAACTATCAAGTCGGCATTTGCCAGGGCTATCATGTCGGAGACGGACGGCTGCCAGGAATGCACCTCGGTGTTGTACGGGATGAGCACCCTGACCGAGACGTGATCGCCACCTATCTCCTGGACCATGTACGCCAAGGGGTAGAAGGTCGCGACCACGCTGACCTTCCCTTCTTGCAGCTGGGGCTGCGGTTCGCCGAGTATGAAAATGGTTGCAAGAGCGACTGCCAATACCCCGACTACTGCCAACAGGAAGATGGCCTGGCGCGAGTTAATACACGGTCACCGATCAACACTCCCAAGGGTTGCTTATTAAATTTATGGCATCAAGATAATAAATATTATTAAAAATGTTGAAATAATTAATAAATCAGTTGGGGAGGGATAAATACAAGGTATCGAAAAACAGTTGATCATGCTCTCGGAACTGCTCAGGGACAAGAAGGGGTTCATATTCGACCTCGATGGCTGCATATACCTCGGAGATCGGCCTATTCAAGGTGCAATCGAGACTATAGGCATGCTCAGGAAAGAGGGGAAGAGGATCCTCTTCCTGACCAATAACTCGACAAAGACTCCTCAGGAGTACGCCGATAAGCTCAAGGGCATGGGGATCGAAGTCGGGGATCGCGAAATCCTAACGTCCTCCGTTGCCACGGCGATTTATTTGAAGCGCCTCGGGGGCGGCGAATGCTTTGTCTTGGGCGAGCGGGGGCTGATCCAGGCCCTCGAGGAGGAGGGTTTCAAGGTTCTCGGCATGGGTGAGGCAAGAAGAGCCCGTTACGTTGTGTGCGGCCTGGACATGCACCTGACATACGAAAAACTGGCAGCTGCCTGCCATGCCATCCAGAGCGGAGCAAGGTTCATAGCCACAAATATGGACCCGAGGCTGCCGCTCGAGGGCGGGTACATCCCTGGGGCGGGTTCCATAGTTGAGGCGGTGGCGACCGCGACCGGCCTGAGGCCAAGGGTAATCGGCAAACCGTCCAAAAGGATAATGAAGATAGCCTTAAAGGCAATGGGCCTAAAGAACTCCGAGGTCGCAATGGTGGGGGATACCCTCGAGATAGACATGGCGGCCGCGAGGCTTGCGGGCATCACGGGGGTTCTCGTGCTTTCAGGCTCGACGAAGATGGAGGACCTGGAGAAGAGCCGCATAAGGCCGGACGCTGTAATCCCCAGCGTGGCAGGGCTCCAAGAGCTGTTTCTAAAAAAATGATTAATTTGAAGGCGGATCAGCCGGAGGCACCACAAAGCACGGCATCACTTCGTGAGGAACCTCCAAGAGAGCACGATCCCCACTACCGAGAACACGGCTGCGAAAGCGGCCAGGTAGGCAAAGTCGAACGAAAGCGGGCTCATGCCCCCAGCCCCCAGAAGCAGCTGCCTCCCGATGTCGGTGGCGTAGCTGATCGGATTGACCTTCACGAATGCCTGCAGCCATTCGGGCATCAGGTTCGCCGGGAAGAGTGCGTTGCTGCCGAAGAGGAGCGGCAGGTTCAGCAGGTTCACGATAGCCATCTGGGTGTTCTGGTTGGTGGACCTGAGCGCGAGCATCAGGAACACCGCTGAGAAGCCGAATGAGAGAAGCGCGAGCGATGCGAACGTGCCAACGACGCCCAGAACAGTCATGCTGGAGGTGTTCATGCCGAGGAGGACTGCCAGGACGAGTATGATCGCGGCCTGGACGAGGGAACGGATGACGCTCGACAGTATCTTGGACATGACGATGGAGCCGCGTGCGACCGGCGTGCTCATCACCTTGTTGAGGGTGCCGAGCCTCCTGTCCCAGACTATCGACATCCCGCTGAACATAGCAGTGAATATGATTATGAACGAGAGCATCCCGACCGCCAGGAACGAGAAGTAGTCAGAGGTCCCGAAGACGTTGAGCATCAGCATGTTCCCGAGCTGGTTTATTACCTCCTTGGGTATGTTCAGCCCGGGTATGTTGAATGCACCATCGGTGAATATGGCACCGAAGTTCATAGCCTTCCCGAAGAGCCCAAGCCAGAGCACCGGCTGGATAAGCGAAAGCAGCAGGATCACTGGATTCTTGTACCACTTCTTCAGCTCCCTGTTCGTCAGCGCCCAGAGCCCGTGGTAAGGGCTGCTGCTGATTATCGTCGAGTTGGACTTGTCCACCTGGGGAGAAACACTGCCGACCTGCTGCACCAGATTCACCTTCGCTTCTGCGGCGGTCAAGTCACTCACCTCCTTGCCCTCCTCATAATCATCCTCTGGCGCATCGCCTGCGTCCGGTCTCCGTTCTCCTCGCGGATCGACCTGCCAGTAAACTCGAGGTATACCTGGTCGAGTGTAGGCCTTGTAAGCGAGATCTTGCTCACCCGGTAGCCCTTCGACCTTAGCGCATCGATTATCATCGGTGCGGTCACTTCGCCCACCTCAGATTTTATCCGGTACTCGGACGGAGCCACCCGCTTCACTTCCTTGACGTGCTGTACTGAGGAGATCAGCTGGGTAAGGTCCTCGCCCGCCTCTTGGACGCCGAGCTCGATTACATCGCCGCCCAGGCTGTCCTTCAGTTCTTTGGGGGTCCCTATCTTGACTATCTTTCCGTGGTCGATTATCGCTATCCTGTCGCAGAGCGAGTCGGCCTCCTCCAAGTAATGGGTCGTCAGGAACAGAGTCATGCCGTACTCTTCCTTGAGCCTCCTTATGTACTGCCAGACCGCTGCCCTGGTCTGGACGTCAAGACCAAGGGTGGGCTCGTCCAAGAATAAGACCCTCGGATGGTTTATCAGACCGCAGGCGAGCTCCAGCCTCCTGCGCATACCCCCCGAGTATGTCTCTACCTTGCGATCCTTCGCGGACTCGAGCTCCACGAGCTTCAGCAGCTCATCCGCCCTCTCCCTGGATATCCTCCTAGGGATGCCGTAGAGGTCCGCGCAGAACATTATGTTCTCATATCCGGTTAGATCCTCGTCAGCGGTGTACTCCTGCGGGACGACGCCGATCCTCTTCCTGACCTCGTTCGGCTCCTTCAGTATGTCGAAGCCGCAGACGGTCGCGGTCCCCGAGGTCGGCCTCAGCAGCGTAGTGAGCATGCTGATCGTCGTGGTCTTCCCCGCACCGTTGGGGCCCAAGAACCCGAATATCTCGCCCTCGTAGACATCGAAGGTTACCCCGTCGACCGCAACGACCGTCCCGTTGAATACCTTCTTTAGGTCGCGAATCTGCATCATTGTCCTTCTTCCGCCATTCGCATTCGTCTCTCCACTCATTTTCGACCACCACATCAATCAGACTGATCATTCCCAGTTTCCAGTTGGCTCAGTGTCGAGTTGACCCACCTTAGCTCCTTCTCGAGGAGCAAGGAGTACTCCCTGAGCCTGTACTGTACCTCCAACCTCGGCTGCACTCCTGATTGCAGCGAACAGGCAGCCCTTATCATCTCGAAATGCCCCTTCAGGGCATCCATCAGGAAGCCAAGGGCCTCACGCTCCCCCATCATCTCGAGGAAGATCCCCTTTAGCGAATCCATCCGTTGCCCGGAAGCGCGTATCTTCTCCTTTGTCTTTTCTAGCAGCATCCTTCCTCTTGGCGTCAGCGAATATACTTTCTGGTCAGTTTCCCCTCCGGCATCCTGGCATTCGATGTAGCCTGCAGCGACCATCTTCTTGAGCATCGGGTATATGGCCCCGGGCCTAGGGCGCCAGGCCCCACCCGTCTTTGTCTCGATGTCACAAAGTATCTCATAGCCATGGGAAGGCTTTGTGCCCAGACGGTGCAATATGTACATGAAGAGGAGACCCCTAGGGGCAGACTGGGGCGTAAATGACTCTTGCAAGTCGTCTGCGTCGCAGTCGGTTGGATCTGGCATAAACCTGCAATTGGGAGATCTGGTATTTAAATATATCTTATGCGATACATTAAGCGATAATGCTTGGATTTTTATGGGCGGCGATCGCCAGCAGGGGCGGAGAAAGGATTTAATTTCGGAAAGATCAATTGTTTGCGGTGGCCACATTGGAGATTGTCAATGATCCGCTCACGGGAAAAGAAGTGGGAGTGGTCAGGTTTTCTGATCTCAAGGCAGGGATCCCCAGAAGGGGGAAGGTGAGGGATGTCTACGACTTGGGGGACGAGCTGCTGATCTACCACACGGACAGGATCTCAGCTTTCGATGTTGTGATGCCGACGCTGATACCCCACAAGGGCGAGTCCCTGCTCAAGCTGTCGGTCTACTGGATGGAGAAAAGCCGACAGGTCTTCCCTAACCACTTGATTGGGGTGGTCGACAGCCGGACGATCCGCGTGAAGAAGGCCAAGAGGATAGATATTGAGTGGGTCGTAAGGAAGTACCTGTACGGCTCCCTCTGGAGGGCATACAAGGAAGGGCGGAGGAACATGTACGGGCTGAAGTTCCCAGACGGGCTGAGGATGGCAGATGAGCTCCCCGATCCGGTGATAACCCCCACAACGAAGGCAGATGTCGGTCATGACGAGGAGATCTCGAAGGAGGAGGCAATAGCCAAGGGGCTTGTCGATAGGGAGACATGGGGCATTCTCGAGGAAGCCACGCTCAAGCTCTATGAGTTCTATGAGGCCGAGGCAAAGAGGAAGGGCATCATAATACCGGATTTCAAGATCGAGTTCGGCACCGTGGATGGCGAGCTGATCCAGATAGACGAGCCCCCGACGCACGACTCGGCGAGGATGTGGTCGATCGAACACTATAAGCCGGGCGAGCCGCAGGAGAAGCACTGCCTCGACAAGGAGTTCCTCAGGGAGTGCCTCAGGAGGATGGGCTTCAGTGGCGAAGGGCAACCCCCCAAGCTTCCGCAGCGAGTCATAAAGGAGATCTCCAAGAGGTGCATGGGCGCCTACTCAGTGATATCAGGCGTGGCGACGATCCGAGATCTGCAGCTGGAAAGCGTGGATGAAATCTTCAGCCCCTGACCCAACGCCCTGATGCCGCCTTTTTATGCGATTTTTGCTGCTATTCAAAAACCTCGCCCATCCTGCGAACTTTGATCCAAGAGAAGTTCTTCCTGACAAGGATCGGAGATTACCTTGATCAGGAAAAAGTCGATCAGGTGATTGTACCCTATAAAAAACGTCGAGTAGAATGTGAGCCTTTAGAGCATCTTTGCGTCTCAAGCCTGCGGATCGAAGCCCCCAATTCTAAAACCGAGCTTGCAATGGAAAAATATCAGAAATGAGCCTTATTGTTGAACAGTTTCCATGCCAAAGCCCCGTGACAGGGGCATAGAAAAAACAGGCGCAAATACACTGACCTTGAGGACTCAGCGGAACCTTGCAACGAACAAGGCACTGAAGGCCCACCATGGATCGTTGTACTTTGCCAGGTTCAGGAGGTCGACCGAGTCTGCCAAGACATTGCACACTTCCCACCCAGCACCCTGGAAGGCATTGATGTATTCGGCTATTGTTCGCAGCGTGTACTCTTGCTCTATCTTTGTCAGGAGCCTCAAGGACGCATCCTTTTCATCCTTCCTATAGAACTCCTTTACTGCCCGCACTTTTGACTTGGATTGGTCATAATCCCATCTGTGGAGAGAAAGGAGATCGCCACTGAACCTGAACCAGTTCTGGGTAGACGGGGCTACTGCCATTGAGACAAGGAAACGCTCCTTAACACTCTCCCTGAGGAGCAAGATCCCTCCCCTCCGAACTATTCCTGACAGTTTAGTGAGTGCACTTGACATCTCCTCTGTTGAATTCCATGCAGGGGCGAGTATGCAAAGGGCAGCATCGTACTTCTTCCCTGAGAAGATCTCCACATTTCTATAGTCACCTACCAAGTATCGGGTCTTATCAGAGACCCCGAGCTCCTGCGCCATGCGCGATGCCTCCTCGACACACTTGAGCGAGAGATCTATCCCTGTCACGAAGTAGCCGACCTTCGCAAGCCTATTGGATATCCTTCCAGTACCGCAACCAAGGTCTACGATCTCCTTGCCTACGCCTATACCGTATGATTCCAAAGCGGACACGATCGTCCCAAGATCCCTTTCTCCGGTATTCTGCTGCTGCCTCAGCACCTCAAACCACAATTCTTCATCATATCCGTAGATTTTCTTACGATCAGGCATATTTGAAACACCTTACCATGATTCCATTTTTAGAGATCATAGGAGGCCTCTCGGACGTACATCCAGGCATCCTATACCTACAGCGCGGATGGAAACAACAGCCGCTTGGGGGCGAGACCATGCTCGGGGCATCGCCTTCGATTGGCACTAAGCCTCTCGAGGGGAGTGAGACAAGCAACGAAGAGGAGTATGGATGACTAGGCGATTCAAAGAATTCCCGAGTCTCAGAAACTTCGAGAACATCACCGCAGTACATAACACATACCCTGTCAGATATCTCTTTAAGGAACTGCAAATCGTGCGAGACGACAACCATCGAATTTGACTGCATCTTCGCAATCTGGAGCAGCTCAATAACAAGGCGCTTCTTTCGCTCGTCCAGACCTTTCGTCGGCTCGTCCAAGAACAGCACCTCGGATGGAC
>JARYLH010000062.1 GCA_029907755.1 Candidatus Methanosuratincola sp. | reverse complement strand
AGGACGAGTTCAGGGACGACATGGGGGTCGTAGCTGCGATTGAGGGGAAGGGACTAGTGGTAGTGACCGGTTGCGCGCACTCAGGTGTGATCAATACTGTGAGCCACGCGAGGGAGACCACGGGGGTTGAGGAGGTCTTCGCAGTTATTGGCGGGTTCCACCTCAACGACGCAGGAGAGGAGAAGCTGGAGAGGACGGCGGCGGCGCTCATGGAGATGGGCGTGAAGAGGGTGGTGCCGTGCCACTGCACGGGTTTCGAGGCGGCATGCCACATGCACAAGAAGTTGGGTGATGCAGTAAAGCCAGGGTGCACTGGGATGAGGATCGTGCTGTAGCAATAGCGTTTCGATTTTTCATTTAATTAGCGTTTTGAGATAGTGAAGATTTTTATCTTCCTACTCAATTCCCCCCAAATTTGCGCCAGTAAATCAATCACGCTAGTAATCATGGATCAGGAAAACAATAAATTACAAATTTGGTTTCTTAATGAATGCTGCGCTAGTTAGCGTCATCCGACTTTTTCTCGCTCTTTATTTATTTCTCAACCTCTCCTTTCGCCTTGCCAAGTTTGCGCTAGCTGGATATAACTCACTTTTAGCAAGTTTTATATCTTGTCTTTCCGAGGTCTCCGTCGGGATCGAAGGAATGAGCTACGAGGAATCTGCGATCTACCCAGTCGAGCCGAAACACAGAGTACTCTCGTTCGCGGACATGGCTCTGATCTGGGCAGGGTCGGCGATCGCGGTCAACGTCTGGTACAGCGGGAGCTACCTTGCCCCGGTGGGGTGGGTGCCAGGGCTTCTGATGATCATTGCCGGATCTGCTGTAGGGAGCGCGATCTTCGCGGCTGCAGGTGTGATCGGCGCGGAGAAGGGGGTCCCGTCGATGGTCTCCGTGAGGGGTAGCTTCGGGATCAGGGGGTCGTACCTGATGAGCTTCCTCAACTATCTAACGCTCATAGGCTGGACCGCCTGGATGATCTACATAAACGCCTCAGCGGCTGACCTGATCTGCCGGATGCTCTTCGGGGTGACCGGATTCCCGTACTGGATAATCATAGGCGGCGCGGCGTGCACGCTTCTTGCGCTGTTCAGGGCGGAGGGGTGGAAGTGGTTCACGAGGGTCTCCGTTACCATGCTCGTCCTCATAGCGCTCGCGATGAACGTTGTCGTATTCTCCGGGGCGGGCCTCGGCGCACTGGCATCGGCACCGTCTGGAGGGATGCCGCCGAGCATAGCCTTCGACCTGGCGCTCATAATACCGCTCTCCTGGGCTCCGTTGGCTGCGGACTACATGCGGTTCGGGAAATCGGTGAGGGGCTCGTTCGCCGGCGCATTCCTCGGTCAGGGGGCGGTCAACGCCTGGTTCTTTGTGACGGGGCTGGCGTGCGCAATCGCTTTCGGCCTCAGCGACCCTACGGTCTACGTGTCGGAGATCGGCGGCGCAGCCTTCGGCATTGTTGCCCTGCTGGCGATCTGGCTCGGGACAATAACGACCACGTTCCTGGACATCTATTCAGCGAACATGTCGCTGGTCAACGTCTTCCCTAAGGTGAAGGAGTGGCAGGGGAGCCTGGTGACTGGGATCGCGGGGACGGCGATCGCATTCATACCCTGGATGGACGCCTTCGTTTCGTTCCTATACGTGATCGGCGCTGTATTCGTGCCGATGTTCGCGGTGGTGGTCGCGGACTACTTCGTGGTCTCCAAGAGGAATTACGACGTGGGCGCCCTCTACGACCCGAAGGGGAAGTACTGGTACTGGCGCGGGCTGAGCGCCCCGGCGATGGCTGCGTGGGCAGCAGGAACCGCGTTCTACTTCTGGGTCCAGTCGAGCCTTCCGGAGGTAGGGGCGACGATGCCAGCCTTCGCCTTCACATTCATCCTGTACCTCCTCCTGAGGATCCGGAAAGTGGTCAAGGCGGCTGGGGAGGAGTAGAGGTGGGAGGATAAGCAGACGCTGACGGGTGGGCAGATAGGCGGGAAAATGGGAGCTGTGAAAGCCTCGGATCGCCGCGGACCCCGATACTTATAAAAAGCAGCTGCCCCATAATCCCGCATATGCCGAAGGCAGTCTTCGTCAAGGATCTCGTGAAGGAGTTCTCGAAGAGGAGAGCTGTTGACGGCATCTCCCTGGAGGTCGATGAGGGGGAGGTCTTCGGCCTCATCGGGCCGAACGGTGCAGGGAAGACCACCACCCTCAGGATCATCGCAACGATCATTAAGCCGACCTCTGGGCAGGTGCTGGTCTGCGGCAAGGACGCCGTCAGGGAGTCCGCAGAGGTCAGGCGGCTGATAAGCTACCTCCCGGAGGAGGCTGGCGCGTACCAGAACCTCACCGGGATCGAGTACCTCCGGTTCATGGCTTCGTTCTACTACGGGAGCGAGGACGAGGTGAAGGCTGCGGTGGAGGAGGGGGTCAGGATCTCCGCGCTCGGGGAGAGGCTGAAGGACAAGTCGTCGACGTACAGCAAGGGGATGAAGAGGAGGCTCCAGCTCGCGCGGGCGCTCATGGTGAAGCCGAGGCTCGCGATACTCGACGAACCGACCTCCGGGCTCGACGTGACGCACGCGTTCCAGCTCAGGCGGCTGATCAAGGAGTACGCGGAGAGGAACAGGATCACGGTCCTCCTCTCGAGCCACAACATGCTCGAGGTCGAGAAGATGTGCGACAGGGTCGCGTTCATAAACGCCGGTAGGGTGGTCGAGTCCGGGAAGCCCGGCGACCTCGTCTCGAAGCACGGGGCGGAGACCCTCGAGGAAGCTTTCATGAAGGTGGTCGGCTTTGCCTAGCGGTCTAAGGCTGCTCGTGATCAAGGAGATCAAGGACCTCCTCAGGGACCCAAAGATCCTGGTTGGGATCATCATATTCCCTGCTCTCCTCCTGCCGCTGATGGGGGCGGCAATAAGCGTCTCCACGGGGTCCACGATCGAGAAGGCGTACGGGAACCTCTCCATATACGTGGTCGACGACGACAACGGGCCCCTCTCGCAGGCGCTCCTCGACTACCTGGCTGCGAACTACGTGGAGGTTGAAAAGGTCGCGGGTCCGCCCGAGTCTAGACTCGGGATGCTCTCTGGAGGGGATGTCCTCCTCCAAATCCCAGCGGGGTTCTCGAGCAACATCACCGGGGGCAACTGGTCTGGCGTAGTGATGTACGTCAACTTCAAGGACTTCTCGATGGTTGAGTTCATCAAGTCCGGGCGCGTGGACCAGATCATCAGCAGCTTCAAGAGCGAGCTCGTGAGGCAGCTCGTTTCTGAGGAGGCGCCGGGGAGGGACCCGAACGCCCTGCTCAACCCGATCCGGCAGGAGTACCAGTCCGTGATAAAGGGGGAGGCGTTCAGCATCAGCCCCTCGGTGCTGCAGGGCACGGTGCAGATGCAGACGCTCATGGGTCCCATTGTGATAATGCTCGTCCTCATCCTGGCGATGCAGATCGCAGCCACGTCGATAGCGATCGAGAAGGAGGCTAAGACACTCGAGACGCTCCTGACCGTCCCAGTGAGCAGGATGAGCATACTCTTCGGAAAGCTCGCGGGGTCCGTCACGGTCGCTTTGCTGGCAACGGTCGCTAACGTCTTCGCTTTCACTTACTACATCGGGAGCGTGCTCGGGAGCGTCGGGGCTTCGGCTGGAGACCTCGGGCAGGCAGGGCTGAAGCTAGCCCCCGCGCCGGAGGGGTACCTGATCCTCGGGCTCTCAATATTCGGCGCGCTCATCTCCGCGCTTGCGATCGCGCTGACCCTCGGGACGCTGGCGCAGGACGTGAGGGGGGCGCAGTCGATAATCGGAATCGTGATAGTCCCGGTCTTCCTCCCAGCGATATTCATGATGATGGGCGACATAAGCGCGCTGCCGCAGGCGATGCAGATAGCGCTTTATTTGATCCCATTCACCTACCCGGCGCTGGCTTCGCAGGCGCTCGTGACAGGGAACTACGGGATGAGCCTGATCGGGCTCGTCTACATGGCTTTCTTCACACTGGCGATGCTCTACATCGCGTCGAAGATCTTCAGCTCGGAGAGGATTATGACCGCCAGGATCAGCTTCAAGACAAAGAAGGCGGAGTGACAGGAACTCGTTTCCTTTTCGGTTTTTTTCTTTGTCTGTTATTTTTTGTTATCTTCGCGCTTAATCCGTTCCCTTCTTAAGCAAAAGATCCACGGACCGCTTTAAGGCACCAGAGAACCCCGAAGAGTTGCCCGGCTGCCGCTTCTAATGGTAAAAAGGCTCAACGCTGTTCTTTCTCCATGTCCCTGAAGAGGAGGAAGAATACGGTGATGTAGACCGCGTAGATCGCGGCAGTGGCGTACAGCGGGAGGTCCAGGCTGAAGTCGAAGATCGATCCCCCGATCTGCGCGGCTATCGAGTTGGGCACCCTCCAGGCTATCGCGGTCATCGCCGACGTCGTAGCCCTCTCGCTCGGGCTCGCGTGCCTCATTATGAACGCCGTGAGCAGCGGGGATGACATGTTCATCAGGATCTGGCGGGATATGAAGAGGACCGCGGCTACGCTGAAGCTCGGGCTCAAGGGGAGGAGCGCCATGAGCGGTATCGAGAGGACCTGGGGCACCACGATCGCCTTGAGCGACCCGAACCTGTGCGCGATCGTCGGGGCGAGGAAGAAGAAGGGGATTGAGATGAAGCTCACAACCGAGTTGACGGTCCCTATGGGGCCTGACTCGACCCCGAACTTGGCGCTCAGGTAGTAGGAGAGCATCGGGATGGAGAGCCCGGCACCGAAACCGATGAGGACCTGCGTGAATGTCACCTTCACGATCACCGGGTTCCTGATCATCCTGAAGCCCTTCCTGGGGCGCCCGTCCGGCTTCCTCACCCTGAGGACCGGGAGAGCCGCCGCGAACCCGAGAGGGACGAGCCAGATTATGCTGATCCTGTAGGCGTCGGGTAGAGCATAGCCGGATCCGGCGAGCAGCTCAGGGATCCACCCGATCATCGCGCTGATCCCGTAGACCGCCTGGACGAGGACCGACTGGGAGGTGTAGGCTGCCTCGAGGTCGCCGTCCCCGACCTTCTCAGAGATAAGGGCACTGAGGGATGGCGAGTACATCGCGCTCCCGAGCCCAAAGAGCGAGGCGGCGATCATTATCAAGGGCTCCTCCCGCGCGGCGACGACGATGAGGACTGCGGTCGAGCTTGATGCTGCGCCGAGGGCGACGAGCTTCCTCCGGTCCACCCTGTCGGAGACAATCCCGAGGGGGAGGAGGAGGGCGGCTGCCGTGATCCCCTGGACGAGTACAAACCTCCCGACGTTCGTGCCGGTGAACCCCACGGACTTGAGGTAGAGCTGCAGTATCGTGTAGGTGAGCCCGTCCGTCATCGCGAAGACGGCAGCCGACATCATCATCAGGCGGAAGTCCCTGTTCGATCCGACTGAGAGACCGTTCATTGCAGGCGCACCCCGGATATGAAGTCAGTTTAGGCGCAGGATCCCTTTATAAACCTGAGCGGCTCGCGCGGGGAAAGGAAAGGAGAAAGGAAAAAGGAAGAAGGGACGAGAGGAGAAATAAGGAGGGAGAAAAAATGTTCGACGAGAATGCGTCATCCTTAAATACAGTCGGATGCAAGAATATCTAGTCTGTTGGAGGGCGAAATGAAAAATGAGCAAAGGTGTACGCCTTTTCTGTTGAGACCCGCGTGAGATCCACAATACGCCCCTCTGAAATTCTTGAAGAATCCCTCGTAAGGCTTGCTGAGAAAGTCATGACCGACGTGCAGCAGCAGATCCTCAAGTACATACTCTTGAGGGAAGAGCACGGCGACCCGAAGACATACTCCTGGTACGTGAGGGCGATCTCGGAGGAGCTGGGGCTTCCGGAGTCGACTGTGAAGTGGAGCCTGAAGAACCTGAGGGATGCGTGCCTGATCGAGGCAGGGAGCGCTGCCGAGAAGGGGCTGCCCCTGAGGCTCACTTATCCGGGGATGGTTGTCGCGGGGAGGGTGTGCGGAGGAGAGAGGAGGCTGTAGCACGCCACCTGGCTTTTTTTCTGTTGCTTGGGATCAAATTCCTTTTAACTTATCAAGGCAATTATCGCCACTCGTATTCGAAAAGCATGCAGCGAACCATGGCTTCTCGCTTTTGATAAAACAACGCCCAATAGCACAGCAGATGAAAATAATCTAAGGTAATGAGTGCTAATGTTGATCAAAGAAATAGTATCCTAACAACTTCGTATTTTTTGTTTTCTTCTTTATTCTTCTTTTGCAGTTTGGACAACTCTGCCTTCCCTGCCTTAACTTCTGCAAGTTTTCTCTCGGTAACTTCGCCCGTTAATAGGTCCTTCTTTTCTACTATGAAGTCCGACCCCCTGCCCGCCCTCCTCGCCTCTTGCTCCGTAACCTTCGCTTTCAATGATCACTCCTTCAACACTATGTTCCCTAGATCAACCTTGCCAGTCCGAGCGCACAGTTGCTTGGCAGGACAGACCCTGTTCTCTTTTATCGCCCTGAACTTTGATGACGGTTCGGAAGAGGAACTTCATCTGCCATCCCTGTCTTCCCTTACGCTTCTGACCGCGTCCTCTACGCTCACCTTTTCAAGCGCCCGCTTCAGCCCGTCCATCTCCCTCTCAGCTCTTCCAGATCCATCAGCATTATTTCGTCCTCGAAAGCTTCCCTCAGGATCGGATGGCTTGATCTTGTATATCCGGAGCTTTTCCTTGACTGGCGATCTTTGTTGAAACGATTACGGATTTCTGAACGAGGTCTCACCTGGAGAACTTACCAAAAAGTAAGATCAAAGGGTTTCCCGGAAGAGGATCTCTTATTCCACCGCACCATCCCGCGCATAATCCGCCGCCGGCTCATCCTCGCTGATCCTTGCGCCAACGCTTCAGACGCAGTACCTGGCTACCTCGCAGTAGCCGCACTTCCTCTCGGAGACCTTCCTTGGGATCGACTCGCCCTCTAGGACGCGCCTTATCGCTTCCAGATCCTTGAGGAGCGCCGCTTTGTCCTCGGCGGATATCCCGACTTCAACAGGCTCCCTCTGCTTCGTGAAGTACAGGATCCCCCTCGAGACAACGGTCCCGAAGCGCCTCTCCAGGAGGACGGAGTAGGCGACTAGCTGCTTACGGTAGTGGCGGTGCACGGCGACCTCTTCGGTGTACTTCGAGTCGACGGGGATCTGCTCGCCGCCGCGGAGGCGCAGGACTGTGTCGACCTGCCCGGCCAGACCCAGGTCCGAGTCCTCGATGTAGAGGTTGTGGAGCACCTCATCAACCTCGGCGCGGTCAAGCCCGTAGACGGTCTTCCTCCCGTACAGGCGATCCTCCTCCCTCTCGTCCTCCTCCCGCCCGACTTCCATCTTACGCCTGACCTTGAACGGGACCCCGAGGACCTTCAGGTAGTAGACCTTCCTGGGGCAGTAGAAGTACTGGACCACGTCCGAGACCGAGACCATTGGCTGCACGGGCTCACCACCGGAGGTAGAAAGGCTCATAAGACGGAGACTCCCCCCTGAGGTACTTCGCCACCTCCACCGCCTGGCTCATGATCAGGTCCGTCCACCTCACTTTGATGTCCCTGTGCCTCACACACTCCTCGAAGAGCGACTCGATCGACTCGACAAGGAGGCGCTTAGCCCTGTCCCCGAGCCTGCAGATCCCCTCTTCTATTGCGAAGTCCTCACCCTTCACCATGCCGTGCGTCACCATCGAGATTACGGTGCGGTCAACGGTCTGTTGCCTGAACTCCTCCATAAGGTCCAAAACCATGCTTGCCTTCCCCGGGCGGTCGACGTGGAGGAATCCCCCATAGGGGTCGAGCCCAGCGTAGTGGACCGCATGCCAAACCTCCCCCTCGAGCATCGCATACCCGTAGTTCAGCATCGCGTTTATCGGATCCTGGGCATACCTGCCGCTCCTGCCGGGAAACCCAAACACGGGAGGGATTATTTGGGACAACGCCTCCCAATACACCCTCGAGCAGTTCCCCTCTAATCCCATCAACGCTCCCCTCACATTGGAGGGTGGAGATTCTTTTGTAGAAGCGATCTGAATGGCTTGGGCGCCGAGCTCCTCCCTGGCAGCGAGCAGCGCCCTTGCGGCTTCCGGGGATGTGTCCATCCTGGACTTGGCGAGCGTCCCCAAGAGCGCGTATTGGTTCTTGACCTTCCCGAATACGAACGCCCTGCAGAGGTGGCCGCCCCTATTGTCGTTGTAGGCGGCGTATTGCTCCCTCCTTGTCAGCACTGTCCTCATCATAGAGGAGGAAAGGCGGCATACGACCTCGCCCCTCCAGTCGACCTTCACCAGGTCGACCCCGCACTCGCCGAGGAGCTCCATCGCGTCGAAGCTTATCCCGCCGCTACCCGTGACCAGCACCTGCCTCAGGTCCTCGGCAAGCACCCTGTGGAGGACCTTTC
>JARYLH010000061.1 GCA_029907755.1 Candidatus Methanosuratincola sp. | reverse complement strand
AGCTCGGCTATATCGCTGCCCGTCCTCGATATCCTAACAGATGGCAGAGAATACCTCAAGCGCCTGTCGCGCATCCATGCCAGGATATCGCATATTTCCCTGTGGTCGAAGAACGCAGAACTTATGCACGTGACCCGATCGAGTCCAGAAAGCGGGAGACCTTGCTCCAAGATCTCCCTCACCCTTCTGAAGGAGCGCTCTCGCTTGGGCCTGTAGAGGAAACACTCCAGGCAGAACCTGCACCCCCTGTTGCAGCCCCTGCTGACCTCGAGCAGGAATGTCGAGGAGAAGCCCTGTCCAGAAACTGGGTGGACTTGTCTGACCGCGTGCGGTGCATCCTCGAGCGACTCCACGCGCCCACGTTCAGCCTCGATGCCGGGGGCATAAAGACCGGGTCGGCATCCACCAATCTGCCTGGGGCCCTGACCCTCAGAAAGCAGGTTCAGGAGATGTTCGAGGACCGGCTCGGACTCGCCAACGACAAAGAGATCGACGAAATCCTCTAGGGGGGAGGGGTTGGAAGATACGGCAGGTCCGCCGGCGATCACTGTGGGTCGCTTCCTCCGGGACGCAGTAAGCTCGATCGATGAAGAGTCCAGCATATCAAGCATACGGACATAGTCGATCTCATGCTGGAGGGAGAACCCCACGACGTCGAATGCGCTCAGGGGGAGGTTCGACTCAAGGCTGAGCGGGGGGGTCCTGAAGCCCGAGAAGAAGAAGCGCTCGCACAGGCAGTCCTCACGGCTGTTTATGAGCTCATAAAGCAGCCGGACTGCCAGGTTGCTCATCCCGACAGAATATGGGCTAGGGTACGCCAGCGCGAACCTTAGCCTTACCTTCCTGTGGTCTTTCTTGACTACGTTCCTTTCGAGCGGTATACCATTCACCGCCTGGGGCGCGTTTCGAATTCCGCCCTAGAGATGACCATGGTCTCCGGGGGGATGTCCCTTTGGACGGAGGCGTGTGGCCCTATCCAGCTCGAGTGCCCGATCTTTACCCCGGGGTAGATCGAGACATTGATCCCAGTCTTCACCCCGTCCCCAAGGAAGGCTCCCAGCTTCCGGTGCCCGGTGTCCACCATCTTCCCCTTCATCGATGCCCTGACGTTTCTTTCATCGAACCTCAGGTTAGCGGTGATGGTCCCCGCACCTATGTTGCAGTCCATCCCCAGAACGCTGTCACCTATGTATGAGAGGTGGCCTATGTGGGTTCTTTCCATGACAACGCTGCCCTTGATCTCGCAAGCGTTGCCCACCCTCACGCCTTGGGCCAAATAAGTGTAGGGCCTGAGGTAGCAGTTGGGCCCCACCCTGCAGCCAGAAGAGATCCAGACTGGGCCCTCGACGTATGTGCCGGAGAGGACGGTTGCGCCCCTTTCGATGACTGCATCGCCCCTTATCTGGACCCCCTCTTCGACGGTCCCATCGATCGACCTTCCCCTCACCAGCTCGTCTAGCAGGAGCCGGTTCGCCTCGAGCACGTTCCATGGTCGACCAACATCGACCCAACCACCGTCCTTCAGCTCGTATACAGAAAAAACCATCCCGTCTTCGGCGGCGATGTTGATTGTGGTGGTCAGTTCGTACTCGCCCCTCTCCGAAAGGGGCGTGGCCTCAAGGTACTTGAGCATATGGCCGGGGAGGACGTACATGCCAGCGTTCACCAGACCAGGTTCTGGAAGGCAGGACTTTTCCATTATCCGCAAGAGGCGCCCGCTGCTCGATTCAATGGCGCCGTATTCGGAAGCGTCGGGAAGGCGCACAGCGGCTATTACAGCCTCCCGCTTACCGGACTTCCAAAAGGAAACCATCTCAGCAAGTGATGAGGGCTTGAATGCAAGGTCTCCGTAGACCAAGAGGAAGTCTTCGCTCCCGATGAGCGGCGCAGCCGCCCGGAGTGCGTCGCCAGTACCCCCTGGGCGCCCCTGATCGACATAATTGATCCCGACCGAGAATGAACTGCCGTCGCCTAAGCATGAGGCTATCTGGTCGCCCATGTGGTGGACGACGATTATTATCTCATTTATCCCGGCGCCTTGCATCGCCCGGATTGTGTGGAAGATGAGGGGAGAACCCCCTATGGGAAGGATATGCTTTGGGCGTCTGCTGTTCAACGGGTCAAGCCTCTCGCCCTTCCCAGCAGCGAGTATGACGCCCTTCATTTAATATCACCCATTGCGGCCTTCACGAGCGCCACCGCACGATCGGCAAGCTCTTCTGCAACAGCCCTTTCTCGGGACTCTGAGGTTATCCTGACTAGAGGCTCGGTCCCCGAGGGGCGGATGAGCACCCAAGATCGGTCAGCAAAACTGACCCTGATGCCATCAAGGTCCTCCATGGCGATCCCGCTGAACCATCCGATCGCTCTGGATGAGACGATCCGCATAAGCGACTCCTTTATGCTGCTCTGGCACGGCACAGACCGCCTTTCTGTGTAGAAGACTGGGACCCCGCTGCACACTTCCGAGGGGCGGAGACCCGACTCCTCAAGCAGAGAGAGGAAGATTATCGAGGAGAGGACGCCATCGGGGCATAGGGACTCGTCAGGGAATATCCATGCCCCGCACGTCTCCCCCCCAAATGGACCCCCCAGCCTGATCAGTTCCTCCAGAACATAGACATCGCCAACAGGAGCACGGTGGACCCTCCCACCTGCATTCTCAACCATGAAATCAACTACCGACGAGGTATCGACATTGACGACGATGTCCTTCCTCCCATCCTTGACCATCGCCGAGGCGACGAAGGCCAGCGCCACATCCTGTTTCAAGCACCGGCCACGCTCGTCCACCACCGCGAACCTGTCGCCGTCGCCGTCGTACGCAAATCCGACATCCAGCCCTTTTGACCTGACTAGCGCCGAGAGGGGCGAGAGCGAGGGCTCGTTCGGCTCAGACCCCCTACCCTTGAAGAGCGGATCCGGGTGCGAGTTGATCACCTCCATCCTGCACCCTGCGGTCTCAAATACGAGCGGCGCCGTCAGGCATGTCGACCCGTTCCCGGGGTCAAGCCCAACGCGCCAAGCCTCCCTGAATGCCCGCCTGGATGAAAGCCATTCCAGATACCTGTGGAGGCCGGCGCCATGCCTCGAGGACCCGACCGAGTCCCACCCCTTGCACTGCAGATTGCCCTTCATGGAATTGACCAGCGATCGATAGTCCGAGGGCTTCCAAGAGGCGCCCCTGCCATCGAAGATCTTAGCCCCGTTGTACTGCGGGGGGTTGTGGCTCGCGGTGATCATCACACCGCCTGCAAGCCCGCGGGACAGGAAAGCGAGCGCCGGCGTCGGCATTAGTCCATATGAGACTGTGTGCGACCCGCCTGCGTTCAGCCCGCATCGAAACGCATCGGCAAGGAGGGGCGAGGTCGACCTAACATCGTATCCGACCGCGTACGTGCCCGGCTTCATGGAGGAGCATGCCAACCCGCACTTGTAGAAGAGGCCTGGAGTGACCTCTTCCATCGCGACGCCCCTCAACCCAGAGCTGCTGACCAGGTGCTCCATTTTTGACATCAAAAGAGAATTGGGGGGAGGTAATAAAATAGGTTTTTACTGGGGCGGCTGTGCCTCAGGCTGCGGGGCTGGCTGGACAGGGGACCCTGCCTCAACGAGCTCGCTCTTCCTGACCTCAATCTTCCTCAGCGGGTAGACGGACTTTGCCGCATTGTATATCTCCGAGGCGATCTTGCCGAGGACCAGCTGTTGCGCCAGCTCGTCGTAGAGCAGCTGCGCGCTCTTCTTGTTGACGGTATCCTCCATCAAGTGGCGTATCATCCGCTTCTGCGAGCTCTTTGTCCTCACTGCTGAGAGCGCGATTATGCCGACACGGACCTTGTATCCATCCTTAGTGACCATGTTGAATATCCCGTCTATCCTGGATCCGCCCCTCCTCACGAGGCTCCTCAGGTAGTCCCTCGCAAGGTCATGACCTATGAACATCGTGTACGCCTTATCGCCTTCAACCTTCGTGATCCTGAAGTGGAGCTTGACATGCAGAAGCGAGAAGTCCTCTGTGATGTTGTAGAGGGTCGTCTCCAATACGCGACCGACCAGCTTCTGCGGATCATCAGCTAGAGTTTTTCCGATCTCGACGTTCCCGAAAGCGGCAGGTGCGAATACGTTATACCACTTCTTCTGTCGCCACTTATCCTTCAATTTTACCGGTGCTTTCGTTTCGGACATGATCTCACCGCAGTATCAGGTGAGAAAAGAAGAAGATCAATATAAACTTGTTTTCAGGGATTTAGTCCAGGTTTTTCCCCAGCGAGGCTAGTGCGCGCTCTGCAGTTTGGATGCAGAAGAGCAGATCGTCGACCGTCCGCAGGAAGGACTGAAGGTCGGTGGACGAGGCGATCCTGACTGTCATTTTTCCGCCTGAAGCCGAGATCTCTATCTCAGTCCCAGCAGGAACGCCCTTGTTGTCTGGAGAGACTGCGCGCATGACGGTCTCTGCAGTTTCCTGGCTCTCGTAGTCCCGCTCGATCAGTATCTCCGACCTCAGAGTTTGACGCCCCCTATCATCTTTGTGACTATCCCGTCGACTATCGAGAGAAAATCCTCCTCCTTGCCGACGGGGACCTGCCCGCCGGCTGCGATGTTGTGCCCCCCACCTGTGCCCCCCACCTGCTCGGAAGCCTCCCTTATCGCGGTTCCGAGATTGAGCCCCCTCCGCACCAGCTCTGGGGTCCCTCTTGCGGACACCTTGACAACCCCCTCTGCGTTAGCTAAACCGAAAATGGGCTTGCTCCGCGTGAAGGGTTTCATGGAAAAGGCGATCGATATTATAGTGCCGATCATCCGGTCGTCGATGTTGCTCCCAGCAAGAATCACCTGGATGCTGTTCATCACCTTCAGAGCCGATGGGTTGCTTTCAAGCCACCTGAGATAGCCCGAGATCTTCTTCCTGTACTCCAGGAGAAGCTCCCTGAGATCCGTAAGCGCGCCCGTGCGGTCTCCGAGGCATAGTGCTAAACCCAAGCCGTATTTCCCGAGGCGCCCGCAGGCATTGACCGACGAGGCGTACTCCCTGGCGTCCCTCAGGGGGGAGTCCGCAGGCTCGGATTTTATCGTGTAGAGGACGCCAACGACGCTTTCCGCATCCTGGCTCGAAAGTCCTTGGGAGATGAGGTATTTTATCAGGGCGCTTGTGACCTGCCGGATCTCATCGTTCGAGAGATCCGAGATTGATCTCCAGCTGCCGTCCTGCTTGCGGGGCTCGATTCCCGCATTCTTGAGGAACTTGAAGCAAGCACCCTCGTCTCCGCTCAGCCCAGGCAAATATGGGTTGAGCGTGTACTCCATGGACTTGAGGAGAGGCCTTGACTCGAAGCCATAGAGCTTGAGGCCCTTTGAAACGGCGATCAGGCCGGATCTTTGGGCTTCCTCCGCGATTGAGGCGTTGAGCCCGACCAGCGAGCTGCGATCCCCCTTATCCTGCATGTCCCCCAGCGCCCCGACGATCGCCAAAGGCGCGAGCGAAGCGTTCTCGGAAGACATCTTCTTGGCAACCAGGAATGCGGTGCCCGATGCGGAGATCTCAGTCGACCCGTCAAAGCCAAAAAAGTGGGGGTTGAACTCCATTATATCGCTAGTCGCCTCTGAATCACCACCATCCTGAGAAATGGGCGGGGGCTGGTGATGGTCGATGATGAAGACGCGCCTTTCACCCGAGACGAATCTCTCGAGCAGCTGCCTTTGTCCGGTGCCCATGTCGGTAAATACGACGTACCTCGCCTTGATCGGGAGGATCTCGGCAATCGCAGCCTCGTCCAGCTGCTTAACTACCCTTATGTGGGGGGCAGCACCTGATCTCAGAAGCGCTGAGGCGATTATGCTTCCAGAGGTTATTCCGTCAGCGTCAAGGTGACAAACCACAAGGACTGGCTCGCCAGGGGGGATCGATGAAAGCTCCCCTGCGACCTCAAGAGACTTCTGTTCCAGTCCTTTTGTGTTCTTATGGAGGGACAGCAAGCTCCCCCCGGATTGTGCGGCTAACGAACCAGTATGGAGGCCTTTTCAGGAGAGTACTTCCAGTCCTTGGGAAGGCGCCCCGTAGCGGCATAGTACTTCGCAAGCCGTCTTATCTTGGACTCGAGCAGCTGCAGACCCCTCTTCGAGCTCATGTCCTTTGGCTGCTCCTCCAGATGGCGCCTTATGGCAGCAGTGTGCTTCATGAGGTTGAATAGGTCTTCCGGGATCTCCGGCGCCGCTCCCCTAGACCTGAGGATCGCGAGTACCTTCTTGTTAGTTATCTGTCGAGCGAGCGGGATGCCATACTGATCCCTTAACTGCACTCCTATCTGAGAAGGCGAAAGGCCCTTCTTAGCCATCTCCAGGATTAGTGACTCGACCTCTTCCGGAGAGGCCTTGACCCACTTGGGAGCGCCGCTCTCGATCGGTCTGATCGAGTGGGAACTGCCCTTAATCTTACTCTTCCTCAATATGCCCACCTGAGCAATGCATAGAATAAAGAACATTTATTTAAGCGTATGCTCGACCCGAGGATCTGAGCCATTCCCCGAGAGCCCTGAACGCCCTTCCTCGGTGTGACACGGCTGACTTCTCGGATGGGCCTAGCTCCGAAAAAGTCTTGCCACCGCACCCATCACTGATGAATATCGGGTCGAAACCGAAGCCGCCGCTGCCTCTCGGCGCCTCAGCGATGGATCCCCTGGCGATGCCAACGAACGATCGCAGGGTCTCCCCGCTTGCATAGACGACGACGCACTCGAAGCGCGCCTCCCGGTTGGCGTTTCCCTCGAGCAGGCGTAGTATCCCCCCGCACCCTATGGTCTTGTATACGTACGAGGAATACGGCCCCGGGAACCCGTTCAGCGATTCCACGAAGAGACCAGAGTCCTCGACCACCAAAGGGGATCCAAGCGAGCGGTATGCGACCTCGGCTGCGTAGCGGGCGATCTCCTCAAGGGACTCTGACTGGATCTCTATCTTCGGAGAAGGCGCATGCCTTAGGAGTACCCCGAATTTCGAGAGGATAGAATTAGCCTCTGCCAACTTGTGTGGGTTGCCCGTTGCGAAATAGAGCTCCAAGACGATCTATTCCCCCTTCCTGTGGCTCACGTCGACATACCTGCCGCGCCTACGGATCGCATCGACTCTCTTGAGAACGGGTTCGGAGAGGTCGCCCATTACGCGCCTATAGCCATCTATGAACGAGAGGTATGCCGCCGAGGACACATCATGGTGCGAACTCTCCAAGGCCCGCCTCATGAGGTGTATGTCAACCCCCCTAGACTCGACATCAGAAGTGTGCTCGCCGAGCCCGAAATCGATCAGGTAGAGAAGGCCCGAATATGGAATTATGTTCGAGGTTGTCAGGTCCCCGTGGACGATGCCGCCTTTGTGTAGGCGCCCCACCATCTCGCCCACCCTTGAGAAGGTCAGTGCGAGCCCCTCGGTGCCCATGCTGTCCACAAACCGCTTCAGGGGGGGAGCGTCGATGTAGCTCATCAGTATCTCGAAGTTCCTCTTGTCGACGGAGTACACGACGGGGGTCGGTACGCCCAGGCGGCGGGCTTCAGAGAGGAGCTTTGCCTCGTTTGAGGTCCTTGAGCTCCTCACGTAGGAGTCCAGGTCCGGGTTCCGGTAGCCTTTCTTCACCCTCCTCTTCAGGATGGCTTTCAAGCCCATCCAATCAGTAAGGTAGAGCTCGGCCTCCGCCCCCTTCTTTATCAGCCTCATCTCCGCCAAGGGACCTCCACCTCATCTAGCCTCCAGTTCGGGTTCACGTAACTGGACTCCACAGGTACCGTCAGCCCCCACTTTAGGGCAAGATACCCTGTCCAAGCGATCATGCCCCCGTTGTCTCCCGCGAGATCCGGTGGGACCACATGGAATCTTGCCGCGTGATCGCTGCAGACGAAGGAGAGGGCGCGCTGAAGCCTCTTGCTCCGCGCCACGCCGCCGGTGAGGAGGAGCGCGCCCTTCTCGGTATGGGCGATTGCCCTTTCCGCGACCTCGGCCACCATCCCGTACGCCACTTCCAACAGGCTCAGGCTAAGATCCCTCCTGTCGCACTCCCCTGCCAGTCTCGATGCCATTGTCAAAAGCCCTGAGTAGGAAACGTCCTGCCCTTTGACCACGTAAGGCAGCGGTATGAACTTCCGCCCCTCGTCGGCGAGCTGCTCGAGCTTTGGGACGCCCGGGTGGGAGAGTCCGAGGTGGCGGGCGAAGGTATCCAAGCAGTTCCCAAGCGCGATGTCCAAGGTCTCCCCGAAGACACGGTACTTGCCGCCTGCGTAAGCCGAGATTATTGTGTTGCCTCCCGACACATATACGACGAGGGGATCATCCTCGCCGGTCGCAAGCCGCCCTATCTCGATGTGTGCTATGCAGTGGTTGACAGGGACCAGTGGGCACTTCCTGACCAAGGAGAGAGTCCTGGCCACGGTCGCCCCGGTCCTGAGGCACGGCCCCAGACCAGGACCGGCCGAGAAGGCGACTGCGGAGATGTCATTGAGCCGCAGCCCAG
>JARYLH010000060.1 GCA_029907755.1 Candidatus Methanosuratincola sp. | reverse complement strand
TCTCGAGGAGTACAAGTCGATGGCGCGCTCTGGTGGCGCAGTGCTCCTTGGGGTCACCGGAGGGAGGTTCAGCGAGGGGGAGGACTATCCAGGAGACGAGATGAACTCTGTCGTTATAGTCGGGGTGCCTTACCCCAAGCCGACTGCAAAGGTCAACGCCCAGATAAGCTACTACGAGTCCATCTTCCCGGGGAGGGGGAGGGAGTACGCGTACACAATACCTGCGATGAGGAAGGCCTCGCAGGCCGCAGGCAGGCCGTTCAGGAACCTTGGTGACAGGGGAGTCGTCGTCTTCATGGACTACCGTTTTGCGTCCCCCTACCTGCGCCGCCTCTTGCCCGCATGGATCAGGGAGCGCATTACTGCCGTCGAGGACCGCGAGGGCATCCTCTCGCGCCTGATCCGCGACTTCTACAGGGGGGATGGCTGAGGGCTCGCCGGGTCCTGAGCCGCCCTCCCTCTGGGAAACGATTATCGATTGGCTGCAAGCCGCATAATCCGTCTCGGAAAGCCTGCGGCGAACCGGAGAAAGCGTCAAAAGAGAAATGAGCAAGAGTTCAAAAGGTTGACCTGAAGGGGGGAGAAGAGCTGATCCGGGAAGGTAAAACGACGACTGGCTGCGCCGCACTCGACTCCCTGCTGGAGGGGGGTCTGAAGCCGGGCGAGGTCGTCCTTGCATTCGGCGAGCGTGGGGCTGGCAAGACCTCGCTTGTTTTCCAGACCGCCGCCTCCGCCGCCTCTTCCGGGTCTGGCAGCGTCATACTATACTCCGAAGGGCGCCTCCCTCTGCGCCGCCTATCCGAGATCTCGGGCGATAACTGGAAGAAGGTTAGCGAGAGGATATGGATAGTCGAGGTGAAGAGCTTCGAGGAGCAGGACTCGGTGGTGGATCTGCTTGAGACCAGCCTGCCGCCTGGCGCTTCGTTGCTCGCGCTGGACTCGGCAACCGGGATGTACAGGGCTCAGCTCGGGGAATACGACGAAAACATACTTGCCAACAAGATCCTCAACAGGCAGCTCGCGGTGTTGAAAGACCTGGCCAGGAGGAGGGGCTTGAGGGTGCTGATCACAAGCGAGGTGAGGGACGTCCCTGACGGGAGCGGGGCAGTGCCCGTAGCCTCCGCGATCCTAACTTACTGGTCCGACAGAGTGATCAAGCTGGAGCGGATCCACGGGGAGGTCAGGAAGGCGTCCCTGATTAAACCGCCCCCAAGGCGCGAGGCATTAATAATGCTTACATCAAGAGGTTTCTCCGGAATGGGTACAGGAAATGACTGACATCCTAGCCCTGGCATTCTCTTCGTTCGTGATAATCATGCCTGCATTCATAGCCAACTCGGTCCCTGTATTGGCGAGGGGGCGCCACCCGATGGATCTCGGTAAGTCGATGCGAGACGGGCGTCGCGTATTAGGGGACGGCAAGACCTTCGAGGGATTCATAGCCGGGCTGTTCATGGGCACCCTGGTCGGGGCTGTTTTTGGCTACCCGATCCACTCCTTCCTGCTCGCTCTCGGTGCCCTCTCGGGGGACATCCTTGGGGCATTCATAAAGCGCAGGATGGGCATCGAGAGGGGGCATCCTGCGCCGCTGCTGGATCAGCTAGACTTTGTGGCGGGGGCTCTGCTCTTCCTCTACCCTGTCTACCAGGTCACTCTCGATCAGGCTGTATTCATCGTGGCAGTTACCCCGCCGATACACCTGCTGACCAATTACGTCGCCTACCGGTTAGGCCTTAAAAAGTACCCTTGGTGACCCATTCAATAGAGCTTTGCCCTGAGCAGGTACTCGATCAGTATCACCGCGATGAGGATCAGCGCCGTGCCCCCGACGAACTTGAGCTTCGCGCCCTCAAGATCAAAGGACCTGTGCAGCGACCTTTCCAGCACCACGAAGCCAAGCATGCCGGCGAGCGTGAGGAAGAATATCACAAAGAACTCTGTCGAGGTCTGGCTGCTGCTCGACCTGACCAGGAAACTCGTCCCTGTGCCCGTCGAGACCATCGCGCCCGGCTCCATCACGATCAGGTAGACCCCGCCGCTGGTAAGGATTATTGTGAAAATGGCAGCGAGATAAGCTAGGTTTCTCCTCGAGAAGAACTCCCTGTACAAAAGGTCCCACCGTCAGATGTGTGTCACGGTAGCGTCTATTATGCTTATTGGTCCGCTCCAATATGTGATCTATGTAAAATATCAAAAAATTATCATTTATGCGTTGTACATGCATAAATTACATATATAGCCGCCTCATGAAGGGTAGGCGGTGTCTCACATTCACCCCTCCAAGGACATAACCGGTTCAAAGAGCGGGCTCATCGCTGGGAAGCGGATAGCGCTCGGGATCTGCGGCAGCGTAGCGTGCATCAGGTCACCCGAGATCGCCCGGGAGCTCATGCGCCACGGAGGGGAAGTTTGGGCGGTTATGACTGCTGCAGCCCAGCAGCTGATCTCCCCTGAGCTGATGGAGTGGGCGACAGGGAACCCCGTCGTCACCAGGCTCACCGGCGGGATCGAGCACGTGGCGCTTGGATACGGGGGTAGGGGGAGCGCCGACCTTGTGCTTATCGCCCCTGCCACAGCCAACACCATCGGCAAGATAGCTGCAGGCATAGACGACACGCCGGTAACATCCCTTGCGACGACCGCGGTAGGCACAGGCCTCCCGTTGATAGTTGCGCCAGCGATGCACGCGAGCATGTACCGCCACCCTGCAGTCTTGGAGAACATCAAGAGGCTCCAGTCGATGGGAATACGGGTGCTTCTCCCGGAAGTCGCCGAGGGGAAGGCCAAGCTCATCGATTGGAATGCGATAGTCGAGGAGGCTATCGCCGCCCTCCGCCCGAAGGACATGGCTGGGCTGAGGGTGCTAGTTACATCTGGTCCGACGCGCGCCTATATGGACCGCATACGCTTTCTCACAAACTCGAGCTCCGGGAAGATGGGGAGTGCGTTCGCGGCCGAGGCTGCAGCGAGGGGCGCGGAGGTCACCCTCATAACCGGACCGGTGGAAGCCCCAAGGTTGAATGCGAGGGTGATCGCCGTGCACACCGCCAGCGAGATGAGGGAGGCTGTTATGAAAGAGCTCTCGTCCTCTGCCTACGACCTCCTCGTGATGGCGGCTGCACCCCTGGACTTCGAGTTCGACCGTACCTTCGAGGGGAAGATCTCGAGCGAAGCCCCAGTCGAGCTGCGTCTTGTCCCAGTCCCAAAGATCCTGGCAGAGGCAAAGCGGGTATCCCCCCGCACTTTCGTGGTAGGCTTCAAGGCTGAATACGGTCTCACAAAGGATGAGCTGGTGTCCAGGGCACTCGCAAGGCTTTCTGATTCCGGTTGCGACATGATTGTTGCCAACGACCTCTCCCTTCCAGGTAGGGGTTTCATGTCCGAGACCAACGAGACATACGTGGTCTTCCCCGACGGATCGACTTCCCATGTTCCGCTGAAGTCTAAGAGGGAGGTCGCCAGCCAGGTGCTCGATATCTACCTCAGGAGGGCTGGGATACGCTGAATCCAGGGGAGACCGTGGCTGGCGAGGGGTACGCCCCTGCTCACATTACGGGTTTCTTCACGATATTCAGAGCAGAAGAGCCGATCAGGTCGGGCTCGACCGGCGCAGGCATCTGCATAGCGGGCGGGGTCAGGACTAGGCTATCTGCAAGGGAAGGGCAGCACCCTGGATTCGAGCTTCGCTGCAACGGCTCTCCACTCTTCTCCCCGACCTGCAGCTACGTTGCCTCGAAGATGGTGCCGCTGCCTGAGAGATATGCAGTTTATGCGGAGCAGGAATCGGTTCTGCCAGCTAACTACGGGTACGGGGTGAGCGGATCATCGGCGCTTAGCCTCGCCATATCAATCAACCGAGCCTTCGGGATTGGGATGAGCCTCAGGGAGATCGCTTCGGTGGCCCACGCCGCGGAGGTCGTGAACGAGACCGGGCTCGGGGACGTGCTCGCTGAGACCGTTGGGGGGCTCGAGGTGAGGACAAGCCCCGGGGGACCAGGCATCGGCGTGGCAAGGCAGATACCCTTGAGCAAGGACTACGTGGTCATCTCCACGCCTGTCTCAGAATTCCAGACCAGGGCAATGATCACCGAGCGCCCTATTGTGAACCGGATAAACCGGCTCGGGAAGGAGGCCCTTGAGGCATTCCTCGAGAGCCCGACGGTGGAGAACTTCATGTTCCAATCTAGGAGATTCTGGGACGGAGTCGGCCTAACCAACAGCATGATCCGGGCCGTGCTCAGGAGGTATGAGGCAGCGGGGGTTTCCCCCTCGGCGAAGAAGGGACTCGTCTTCGCGATCGTTGAGCGGGGGCAGCTCAGAAAGGCCCTGAGTGTGCTAACGGGGGACTATGTGGACAGCGAAGCGCCCCAAGCCGATCTTGCCATGCCAGGAGGTCTCAAGCTGATAGTCTCTGAAATTCACAGGAGTGGAATGGAATGGGAGTCCGTCTAAAAATACCGAAAAACCATGTGAGGGCAGCCTCACTGCGGATAAGGGAAAGGCTCGTCGAAGGAGAGGAGAATAATGTCGTCACAAAGTCTGGGCTGATCGCACACGGGAGGGGTGAGGCTTTCGATTACCTCATAGGCGAGGAGACGATCCCGGCAGCCCTCTTCGCGACCAGGGCAGCCGCGGCCGCGCTCCTCCTGGCCTCCCACCCTGTCATCTCAGTAAACGGCAATGCAGCTGCGCTGGTCCCGGGGGAGATGGTCAGGCTTTCTGAGGCGGTTCCTGCCCCCCTGGAGGTCAACCTCTTCTACAGGAGCAGGGAGAGGGAGCTAGCGGTAAGGGATGCGCTCGTAGCGGCGGGCGCGAAGCGCGTGCTAGGAGTGGGCAGGGCCGCGAGTGCGAGGATCCCTGAGCTCTTCAGCGAGAGGCGCAAGGTCGACCCCAGGGGCATCTACGCAGCGGACGTGGTGCTCGTTCCGCTTGAGGACGGAGACAGGACAATGGCGCTGAAGAAGATGAACAAGTTCGTTATAACCATCGACCTGAACCCGCTCTCGAGGACCGCGCAGACCGCAGACATCACAATAGTCGACAACATAATACGCGCGCTGCCCAACTTGGTGGCTGCCGTGGACGAGCTGAGGTCCCAGGAAAGATCTGTCCTGAAGGAAATACTTGAGAGCTTTGACAACAGGAAGAACCTCTCCAACATGCTCATCCACATAAGGGACCGTCTGACCCGGCTTGCAGAGGAACAGTGATATGGCGTACAGAAACAGGCGGTCCTACCTTCTGATATACGTCGCGGTTTTCGGAGCTCTCTCCATAGTGCTGAGCAGCATCCGTGTCTCATTCCCGCTCGGAAACCCGAACTTGGGATCAACACCTGTCTCAATAGCCGCAGCCGCCTCGCCAGGTCTTGCAGCATTCGCGGTCGGTTTGATAAAGGGGGTCGGGGTCTCACTTTGGACAGGTCAAGCGCTGATAGAAATACCTGCTGGCATTGGGGACGGCATGATGGGGGTCCTGACCTCTCGGCTCTCGAGGAAGGTTAACCCCGTACTGGCGGTGGCAGTGGGCCAACTCAGCCGCTACCTCTTCACCTCCGGGATGATCGCGGTCTCCCTCGCGCTCAGCAAGTCCTACCCCGGGTTCCTGGATGCATGGATCGCGATGATCCCAGCAATAACTGCATCGATAATGGTCAACCTAGTGCTCTCTGCCGCCGCGGTCGCTGGTCTGCGACGGTTCTACCCGTCCGCATTCAAGGGACCGCGAATCCCTCCCACTGCCGTCGCGAACCCTTGAAACGCCGCCCCGCCGGACATATTCACGGATAAGAATTTATTTGTGCGGTAGGAGTCATAAATGAGCGACAGCGGTGCTGCCGCCCAGGGGTGTTGGGTTTGGATACGAAGACCGCTGTTCAGATATTCGGAACCTTCGCGGAGAGCAAGCCAATCCAAGTCGCACTCCGGAGGATGAGCGAGTACTGCCCTGAGGACGGGCGGTCTCGGCTGGAGGTCGCGCTCGAGCTCTACACCGGAGTCAGGGAGGATGCATGCCTGAAGTGCAGGGTGGCTGAGAAGACTGTTTCTGCCTTCCTCTCGTTGGGCGGGAAGGCGTTCGGCGCCAGCAGCGAGGAAATGAAGGAGAAGTTCAAGGACAAGTACTGGAGGCGCGGCCTTGCAAACGTCATAAAGGGGTTCTCCCTTTTCGGGGTCCGGAAGCCCTTCGTGCCGGGCGCCCCCTTCCAGGTCGTCTGGAATGTGACTAACAGCTGCAACCTGCGGTGCAAGCACTGCTATGCGAATGCAGGGCAGAAACCTGGCCTGGATCTCTCCACAGAGGACGCCAAGCAAGTCATTGACAGGTTAGCTGAGTGGGGCGTGGTGGTCCTCGCATTCTCAGGGGGGGAACCGCTGGTCAGGAGGGACATACTCGAGCTCGCAAGGCACTCCTCTTCGAGGGGCCTCTACACGGCTATTGCCACGAACGGCGTGCTCCTGACGAAAGAGAGGTGCAGGGAGCTAAGAGACGCAGGGGTCGAGTACCTGCAGATAAGCCTTGACGGAGCGAAAGCAGAGACCCACGACTCATTCAGGGGTGTTGATGTGATGTTCGCCAGGACCGTCGAGGGCATCAGGAACGCCGTGGAGGCCGGTTTCTTCGTTAATATTGCCACAACGGTCACGAGGCACAACCTCGAGGAAATCCCGGAGATGATAGAGCTCTGCGAGGACCTTGGGGTTGACTGGTTCATGATGTACAACTTCGTACCGACCGGAAGGGGGCGGTTCATAGAGGAGAACGACCTCTCCCCCCGCGAGAGGGAAGACCTCCTCAGGATGCTTTGGAGCAGGATGAAGACGAGCAAAATAAACCTCCTCTCCACCGCGCCCCAGTTCGCGAGGGTTGCGCTCGAGATAGAGGGGGAATCCTGCAGCCTTGTGCCTACCCACTTCTCAAACACCGAGCTCCCAGGGCAGCTCCGCTCGCTCGCCGATTTCATAGGGGGCTGCGGGGCAGGGCGCTTCTACATCGCCCTAGAACCGAACGGAGACATGACGCCTTGCGTCTTCCTTCCGAAGAAAGTGGGGAACATCCTTGAAGAATCGCCGGAGCGCCTCTGGGTCGAGCTGGAGGACTTTCGCAAATTGAGGGAGAGGGATTCCCTCCAGGGCAACTGCGGCTCCTGCGACTACAGGTTCGTCTGCGGTGGGTGCAGGGCCAGGGCATACGGATACTTCGGAGACTTCACCCTCCCGGATCCGGGGTGCATCCGTAACAATTATGAATACGCAAAGCTCATCCGGATCCAAGGCACACCTCAAGCCGTTTGAAAGTGCTGAAGGAGAATGGAAAAAGCTTTTAAACTCAGGAATTTTCTTTCTGCTTGTTCATAATTAATAGGTTGGAAGGTTTTTGGGATGGATATAAAGAAGATAGCGTTGGCTTATTCGGGCGGTCTTGACACGTCAGTCGCGATCAAGTGGCTTTCTGAGAAGTACGGGTCTAAGATCGTTACGGTGACGGTCGATGTCGGCCAGGAGGAAGACTTCAGGGCGATAGGCGAGAAGGCACTCAAAGTGGGGGCTGAGAACCACTACACGGTCGATGCGAAGGAGGAGTTCATAAGAGAATACGTCTTCCCTTCGATCAGGGCAAACGGGCTATACCAAGGCAAGTACCCTGTCTCCACGGCGCTCAGCCGGCCGCTGATAGCCAGGAAGCTGATAGAGGTTGCGCACAGGGAGGGCTGCGACGCAGTAGCCCACGGCTGCACGGGAAAGGGCAACGACCAACTAAGGATCGAGATCTCGTGCAGGGCGCTAGACCCGACCCTGAAGATACTCGCCCCGACCAGGGAGTGGGGGATGAGCAGGGATCAGGAGGTCGAGTACGCGATGAAGCACGGCATCCCCGTGTCAAGGGCGGCTAAGAAATACAGCATAGACCAGAACCTCTGGGGGAGGTCCATCGAGAGCGGCCCGCTCGAGAATCCTTGGAACAGTCCAGAGGAGGACGGTTGGGAGTGGACGGCATCGCCTGAGCGCGCTCCCGACAAGCCAACTATTATCCAGCTGGAGTTCAGGAACGGAGTCCCGGTCGGGATCGATGGGGAGGCGTACCCGCCCGTCGAGTTGGTGAGGAGGCTGAACAGAGTGGCCGGCGAGAACGGTGTGGGCAGGATCGACCACATGGAGGACAGAATTGTGGGCATAAAATCGCGCGAGACCTATGAGTGCCCTGCGGCCCTCACGATACTGGAGGCACACAAGGACCTCGAGAAGCTGGTGCTCAACAGGCATGAGCTCAGCTTCAAGAGACTGGTGGATGAGCAGTGGACTTTCATGGTCTATGCCGGCTTCTGGGACGACCCGCTTAGGGAGGAGCTCGATGCCTTCGTCAACAAGGCAAACGAGCGCCTTGACGGGAAGGTCAAGGTCAAGCTCTACAAGGGCTCGATGATCGTCACGGGTAGGGAATCCCCCAACTCGGTCTACGACTTCAAGACTGCCACCTACGACTCCTCGTCCACCTTCGACCAGTCC
>JARYLH010000005.1 GCA_029907755.1 Candidatus Methanosuratincola sp. | reverse complement strand
TGCCGCGGGGGGACAACGGTCGATCACGATTGCCCCGGAGTCCCCGTCAAGCCGCCTGAGGGAGGTGATAAACAAGCCTTTGGACGAGTCGGAACTGATTGGGCTACTCGAGGCATCCCGTAGTGCCGGCATAAGATCGTTGAAGCTCTATTTCATGGTTGGGATACCTGGCGAAAGCCTGCCAGATCTGGAGCCGTTGCGGCCAATGCTCGAAGGAGCGATCTCGGCAGGCTTCGACCCTAGATCGATCCACGTAAGCGTGAACCCTATGATCCCGAAGGGGAATACGCCATTCCAGTGGGCCAGAATCATCAGTGAACCTGAGTACAGGTTTAGGGTCTCCAGGATGAGGGAGATCTGCTCCAGCTTGGGGATACGGCGGTTTGAGTCGATGGACTACAGGTGGGGGGCAGTGCAGGCATTTCTGTCCACGTCGGGCAGAGAGGCATCCTCCGTTCTGCTCCTTGCGATCAAGGACATCTCGGAGGGCGGTCAAGGCGACCTCGGGACATGGAGGCGTGTGTTGAAGGGCATCGGGAAGGACTTTGAGACAATACAGCCAACTTATTCCGAGGGAGATGCCCTCCCTTGGGAAATGATAAAAGGGGGTCCAGGCAGATCTCTATTGCTTCACGAATACCGGAGGGCCGTCGGAGGTCAGGATTGATGGGGTTTTCTGAGAAGGAGCTGAAGAGGGATTATCCCAACCTCTACAGGGAGATCAGCTCCGCTTCGGGGAGCGGGCATTCCTTGAAGGTCGACAGGGGCAGGGGGTACGAACCGTCTGTCATTGACTTCCTACAGCGGTGCAGCACAGACGAGGAAGGACTGGAGGTCGTAGACTTCATGGAAAAGAGGGGCGAGATCTCGAAGGCTTACGCCGCTTCCCTGAGGAAAAGAATCGCGGAATCCGGGATAAGGTCTTTCGGGGAGAAGAGGGAGTCGGGCTACTACTTCAAGAAGTTCGGCTAGCCCCGCACGCCTTTTGCAGAGACTATCTTGATTATGTCCCTGTCCTTGATCCTGTAGTCCTCCCCTATCTTCTGCCCTGTTCTGGCATCGATCGCGTACAGGAATCCCTCGCCAAGATCCGAGTGGATCTTGTAGGCGAGCCCCCTTGCAGTTGTCCCTTCCTGGACAAGCACGACATCAGGGAGCACGTTGCCCTTGTGGTCTGTGAGCTTATTCGCGTCTTCCACAGGGAAGACTGATATCATCTTCAGCTCCTTCTTGTATATGCTCTCTATCGCTTCCTGCACCCCTGTGCTCCCCCACCTCTCCAGGAGGTCTTTTATCTTGCGGAGCCCCTCCTTCTGCCTCTCGTTCAGCTCCTCCTCCTTGAGCACCTTGAAGTCAGGATCCCCTGGATTGTAGCTGATTATCCCCTTCTTGGCTGCCAGCCTCAGAGCCAGCTCGGCCTCTGCCGAACAGGGGATTACCGTTCTGTCCTTGAACTCCTGCCTCAGCCTCTCGATGTTCGCCTCCGCCTGCCTAATGTCTATCTTGTTTGCGGCTATCACCATCGGTTTAGAGGCCTTCCTCAGCTCTTCAACAAACGTCCTCAGATCCTCGTCTGTCCACTCATCGATCCTCTTCTTCAGCTCGTCCCTTGCGCCGATCGCAGCCAAGACATGCCGCCTGCTTATCATCAGCCCTGTAAGCCTCTCGGTGAGCAGCGCGATCCCGTCCTCCTTGAGCTGCCTTATTCCCTTGGCGATCCTGTCCCAGTCTTTCTTGAGTATTCCTGTCATCCACATGGTTATCTCATGCTCGAGGAACCTCACGTCGTCCACCGGATCTCGGGTCCCGGGCTGACAGGCGTTCCCATTGGCGTCCGTGCTGCCTGATGCGTCAACTACCTGTATGAAACCGTCCGCCTGGCGCAGATCGTCCAGAAACTTATTCCCGAGCCCGCGACCCTTGTGGGCGTCCGGGACGAGCCCAGCTACATCCACGAGTTTCACAGGAACCCATCTGACCCCGTCACTGCAGACTGAATTCCTGGGATCGTCTTTCACTCCCATCTCCTTGCATGCACACTTTACCCTTATGCTGGCTATCCCTTGGTTCGGCTCTATTGTGGTAAACGGCACCGCCCCTATCTTGGCCGGGGCGAGAGTGCTGGCGCAGAAAAAGGTCGTCTTTCCCACATGCGTTTTGCCTACCAGACCTGCGATCATTTTGCGGCTCCTTTAATACTTCTGCGCCGAATCTATATTAACCCCATCGGCTGGAACCCCGTTGCAGCATGCAAGGGAAGTCCAATCGCCGAATAGGCGCATCTTCCGGTCCATGGCAATGTGTACCGACCTTGACTTCATTAGGCGTCTCTTGCGTGAGCATAAACTATTTTACAGCCTTGACGGTTTAGAAGACGCCAGGTGTCCCAGGATGAGGGTGCTGATCGCTGACGAGGTCGATGCCGAGTGCGGATCAAAGCTTCGTGCCGCAGGATTCGAAGTCGATGAAAAATTTGATGTTTCATACGATTCGCTGAAGAGAATCATCGGTCTCTACGATGTGCTGATCGTAAGGAGCAGGACCAAGGTAACGCGCGAAATAATCGAGTTGGGCAAGAACCTCAAAGTCATCGGAAGGGTTGGAGTGGGCCTGGACACGATCGACGTCAAGGCTGCAGAGGAGGCCGGGATAAAGGTCCTCAACACCCCGCAGATGTCAACCGTTGCGGTATCCGAGCTCGTGATGGGAATGATGCTCAGCCTCGCAAGGCGAATCCATATCGCCAACGACTCGATGAAGCGGGGCCTATGGGAAAAGAAGAAGCTCCACGGCATTGAGCTCAACGGAAAGACGCTGGGGGTAGTCGGCTTCGGGAGGATAGGGAGAGCGGTCGCGGAGAGATCCAAGGCATTTGGCATGAACATACTCGTCTATGATGTCATTGTGGACGAGGGTGCCCTCGCAAGGCTAAGTGCTGAGCGGGTAGGCCGGGTCGAAGATCTTCTTTCCAGGTCCGACGTGGTGACCGTGCATGTCCCGCTCTTGCCAGAGACTTACCACATGTTTGGGGACTCTGCCTTCTCATCTATGAAGCAGGGCGCATTCTTCATAAACGCCTCGAGGGGGGAGGTGGTCGATACAGCAGCACTCTTGAGGGCTTTGAAAAGCGGGAGGATCGCAGGAGCCGCCTTGGACGTCTTCGAGCACGAACCCCCAGAGACCCCAGACGAGAAGGAGCTTGTCTCCCTGCCCAATGTGCTCGTCACACCGCACATCGGCGCCCAGACGAGGGAGGCCCAATCGCTTGGGGCTGCGCTCATAGCCGAAAACATTATAAACGCCTTTAAGACGCTTTAGTCTGCGGTTGGTGTGACAATGTCTGCTTACAAATACATCAGGGATGCGTGGCGGAGCCCCGGAGAGGGGCTAGTGAGGAGCCTGCGCACAGAGCGCCTCATAAAGTGGCGGCGCGAGCCCGCAGTCTGCCCGCTCGAGCATCCTACACGGGTCAACAAGGCCAGGTCTCTTGGTTACAAGGCAAAGCCTGGAATTGTTGTCGCCAGAGTACGGGTGATAAGGGGTCCTATGAACATACAGCGCCCGAGTTCAGGGAGGCGCCCTAAGAGGATGGGGATCTACGGTCTCACCGTCAACAAGAGCGTGAGATGGATAGCTGAGGAGAGGGCTGCAAAGAAATTCCCGAACATGAATGTCTTGGGCAGCTACTGGGTCGCCTCAGACGGCAGGTATGCATGGTACGAGGTGATCCTAGTCGATCCATCGAACCCTTCCATCAAGAGCGACAAGGATCTCTGCTGGATAGCCCAACCGGCCCAGCGCGGCCGAGTCTACAGGGGCCTGACGGCAGCCGGAAAGCGTGCAAGGGGACTCTGACAGAGGCACGCGTTGCCCTGAGAGGGCAACCTTTCCGTTTTTTGGCATTCCTTGGTGCCGTTCCTTATGATATCGAAAGTCTCAATGAGCCTGATATGCCATGCGACCGAGGATCAGAGCAAGGTCGAGCAGGCGCTGCTGAACCTCCTCCCCGAGGGGATTCGCAGCTCTGCCCAAGTCAACTACACCATCGCAAAGGGTCACCACGGAAACGAGATACGCATCGCCTCTCTCGTGGAGGAAGGGTCGGCAGCAAAGGATGTGGTGGATTACATCACGAAGCTCCTCCCGCCCGGGGATCTACTGCGGCTCAGGGACGAGATGGACCGTTATTTCGACTCGAGGTCGACCTTCTTCCTGCGGCTCGACAAGCAAAAAGCCTTCACCGGATCCCTCCGCCTTTCGGAGAGCGATGATATAATAAGGGTTAAGATATCCGTCCAGCTGAGGAAGGGGGAGCAATCGAAGCTCTTCCAATTACTCAACCTGGCATGACTTTTTTATCCACGACTTGGAATAATGTATTCGGGGACCCGTTTTGAAGTGCAGGGATCTCAGAACCAGGTACATCGTGTTCAAAAGCTCCGGGGGGCTCAGCCCATACCTCATCCCTACTGCCATTGCCAGGCTCTCGCCGCCAGAGTCTAGGATAAAACTTGTCGGTTCTGACGGGCAGTACGCGATAGTCCGATTGGACCAGAGGGCACTGAAATCGATCCAGAGTAGCCTAGGGCGCAGGATCGAACTCCAGCTCTCAGGGGGCACCGCAACCTCGCTCGTTTCGACCGGGACCATAAAGAAGGCAAAGGAAAAAATAAAAGCAATACGCGGGAATTAGGGATGGGGATGAAGAAGCCGTCCCAGTCATGTCAGAATGCTAAAGATGTTGAACCTGCGACGGACTGAGGGCGAAAGCCCCGCAGGGGAATTCCCTGCGCCCACTTTACATTTGTAAATTCTTTTTTCGAAAAAAAGAAATGGTTTTATTTCATTTTCTAAACTTTTTTGAGCGGGCATGCCTGTTTTTCAAACACCATTATAATCAAACATGGAGAATTTGAAATATTTTTTAATGCTAATGGTGGCAACTAATTCAAGTTCACTTTTCAAGCGATATCTTTAAAAGCTATTAAATAATAAACCAATTGTTTCCCGGAGTGTATGGCGTATGTCCCTCCTGAACGAAAAGGCACGCGATGACCTTCTCAGGGCGCTGAAGGGAGAGCGGATAGACTATTCTGAGTACGATGTGGCTGAGACTCAATCCCCAAAGATTTACAAGGACATATTCCCGTTCGAATCCCCTCCAAAGATGATCTGGGACGGCATAGATGTTCCTATGGAAGTCCCTGAAAATCTCTGGATAACTGACACGACCTTCAGGGACGGGCAGCAGTCAAGGGACCCGTACACGGTTAACCAGATAGTTGACCTTTACACCTTTCTCCACCGGATAGGCGGCCCGAATGGCAAGATACTCATGTCAGAATTCTTCCTCTACACGCAGAGGGACAGGGAAGCCGTCTCAAGGGTAAGGGATCTGGGATTCGAATTCCCCCGGATCACTGGATGGATCAGGGCCAGCAAAGAGGACCTCAAGATCGCCAAGGAGGCCAAGGTCGGCGAGGTCGGGATGCTGGCCTCCATTTCGGACTACCACATATTCTACAAATTCAAGGGGCTGAGCCGCTCCCAGGTGATCCAGAAATACCTCGATGTGGTGGAAGAGGGTCTGAAATCTGGCATAATCATGCGCGCGCATGTGGAGGACTGCACCCGTGCTGACATCTTGGGGGTCGTCATCCCATTTGCCAAGCGATTGATGCAGCTGTCGGAGAAGTACGGGATCCCTGTGAAGCTCAGGGTTCCTGACACCTTGGGGCTCGGGCTCCCTTGGTCAAAGGCTGCGTTGCCGAGGAGCATACCCAAGATATTCTACCTGATGAGGCAGCTTGCGGGCGTGCCGTCTGAGTACCTCGAGTTCCACGGTCATAACGACTTCCACCTCGGGATTGCCAACGCCACAGCTGCCTGGATGTATGGGGCTTCGCTTAACAACACGACACTGCTCGGCATCGGCGAGCGGGCAGGCAACGTCCCGTTGGAGGCAATGGTCTTCATATACTCCGGCCTGAAGGGAGGACTAGACGGGATGAACACGCTTGCGATCACGGAGATGGCACAGTATTATAGGCGACATATAGGCTACTACATACCTCCTTACTACCCGATTGTGGGAAGGAACTTCAACGTAACGAGGGCAGGCATCCATGCGGACGGGGCACTCAAAAACATAGAGATGTACCTGCCTTTCGACACGGAGAGGCTGCTCGGCGTGCCGCCCGGAGTGTCGATAACCCCGTACTCTGGAAACGCTGGTGTCGCATTCTGGATCAACTACTTCTTCGGCCTGAAGAACGGGGAGAAGGTGGACAAGGAATCTGAGGGAGTCATGAAGATCTACAAGGATGTGCTGAAGAAGTTCGATTCTGGCGAGGCCCTCTCGATCAGCGACGAAGAGATGCTCAGCCTGGTCGAGAAGCACATGCCTGAATTCTACGAGGCCAACAAACACCGCATTGCTCAGTAGCCGCCCCCAAATCAAACACTTTTTTAGATCCCTCGCGTAGTATGATCATGTGGAATTTGTTATGAGCCGAAGGGTAGTCAGGGGTTTTTTGAGGAGCGACGGAACCCCGAATTTCTCGAACAACGTCTACAGCAAGCCAAAAGAACTGGAATATCTGGTTCAGAAGCCTGTAGTCTCTGCAACCACTAGCACCCCCATAATAAAGGCGATAGATCTCATGCTCTCTAAGGGGATAAGGAGGATCCCGATCACCACCAGCAAGGGAGAGCTCATCGGAATAATCACCGCCACGGATATGGTCAACTTCTTCGGAGGCGGAGAGTACTACAACCTGGTCAAGCTCAGGTACGGCGGGCGATTCTTCTCTGCCCTCTATGCTCCGGTAGAGTCGATAATGACCAGAGAAGTCGTCTGCGCCGAAGTTGACGAGAGCTTCTCGGACGTGCTCGAGAAGATGATCCGTGAGAACGTCGGATCCGTGCCAATTGTGGACAGCGGCATCCTGATGGGCATCATAACTGAGTATGACGTGGTGAGGTATCTTTCGGGCAGATCGATGACCGGGAAGGTTGAGGATTACATGTCCAGAAACCCCGTGATGGCCTCTCCAAACATCACGATAAAATCGATTGCCCGCCTCATGGTCTCTAACGGCTTCAGGAGGATCCCGATCGTAGAAGGGGGCGATGTGAGGGGGATCGTGACTACCATGGATATAGTCAGGTACTTCGGGGAGGGGAAGGCATTCAGGAAGATCGTATTGGACGAGATGGATCAGGTGATATCTGTGCCTGCGAAGGAGATAATGAGTGAGGGTGCCGTGAAGGTGAATCCGCAGGACAAGCTTGGTGACGTCGCCCCCCTGATAAGGACCAGCGGGGTCGGAGCAGTGCTTGTTGAGGACGGCGGCAACATCATCGGCATACTCACCGAGAGAGATCTCCTCATGGCATTGGCGACCGAGTAGGTCGTGCGAAAAGAATATAAAATGTGCATAGTCTTTTATGCTGAAGGTAAAATATCGTTAGCGTAATGTGTCGCTGTTACATGTGGTGAAATGAAATGTTTAGCCCTCCAGGAATGGGTTATGATCGTGCGATTACGATATTCTCGCCCGATGGGCGCCTCTTCCAGGTCGAATATGCGCTCGAGGCGGTGAGGCGCGGGTGGACAGCCATCGGGATCAGGTGCACTAATGGCGTAGTCCTTGCGGTGGAGAAGAAGAGGATCAGCCCCCTGATCGATCCGGCATCAATGGAAAAGATCCTCAAGATCGATGAGCACGTGGGCGCAACTTTTGCAGGGCTCTCTTCGGACGCAAGGATCCTAATTGAGCGGGCGAGGCAGGAGGCCCAAATAAACAGGATGCTCTACGACGAGATAATCGACGTCGAGGTCCTAACCAAAAAAGTAAGTGAGGTCAAGCAGATCTACACTCAGCACGCCGGCGTCAGGCCATTCGGAGTAGCCCTGCTAATTGCGGGTGTTGACAGGTTTGGACCAAAGCTTTTCATGACCGAGCCTAGCGGCGCATACGCGGGTTACTATGCAGTCGCGATAGGCGCTGGCAGCCAGACGGTCACCGAGTTCTTCGAGAAGAACTACCAGCCGGACCTCAAGATAGACGATGCGATAATGCTTGCACTGAAAGCGCTCGCTTCGGTCATTGAGGGCAGCCTGGATTCCGCCAAGGTGGAGATGGCGATACTCCGGACCGAAACCGGGAAATTCGAGAACCTCCCGCCCCAGCAGCTCATGGAATACATAGAAAAGCTAAAGGCGTAGACTCATGCCTAAAGAAGAGAAGTCGGTCATTGCCAGGCTGGTCGTTCGCGGAGAGCACTTCGAGGTCATGGTAGACCCCGATCTTGCTTGGGCACTCAAGAGCGGCAAGGAAGTCGACTTCAAGGATCTCCTCGTGAGCGAGATCATCTACAAGGATGCTAGCAAGGGTCTGAAGGCCTCTGAGGAGTCCCTGAAGAAGAACTTCGGCACTGACGACCCGAAGGCTGTTGCCACCTCAATAATCAAGAAGGGCGAGCTCCAGTTGACCACCGAACAGCGCCGAGAGATGATCGAGAACAAGCGGAGGCAGATAGTCAACTTCATATCGCGGAATTGCATTGACCCGAAGACTGGGTTGCCGCACCCCCCTCAGCGAATAGAGAACGCTATGGAGAACGTGAGGGTCAGCATAGACCCGTTCAGGTCGGTGGAGGAACAGGCACAGGACGTCATAAAGGCGCTGAGGACTGAGCTGCCTCTGAAGATCTCGCAGGTTGTGGCGAAGATAGGGATACCCTCGGCGCACGCAAGGCGTGTCTACAGCGTCATCTCAAAGATGGGGAATGTGACGCGGTCCGAGTGGCTCTCAGACGGCTCTTGGAGGGGCGAGATGGTTCTGCCTGCTGGAATACAGCAGAGCTTTGTGGATCGCATTAACGAATTGACAAGGGGTAATTGTGAAATTGATATCAAAAAGCTATGAGGTGTTTGAATGACGACTTTCTTTGAACCAAGACAGCTGGTTTCCCCTGGCACTCTTCTTGCCGAAGGGAACTACCAGCCCGGATTCAATGTGTATCGTGATGACGGGAAATACTATGCCTCGATGGTCGGGCTCGCCGACATCAGGAACAATGTGATCTCGGTCATTCCGCTTAGGGGGTGTTATATCCCTCAGCCAGGAGACGTGGTGATCGGCAAGGTTGTCGAGTGCATATCGACCGCATGGATGCTCGACATAAGGTCCCCATATCAAGGGGTGCTGTTCGCCTCAGAGTTCCTCTCAAAGCCGCTGAATCCCCTAAAGGAAGAGGCACGAAGGTACTTGGACGTCGGCGAGATGGTAGTCGCCACGGTCATGGCTTTTGACAGGACGAGGAACCCGTCCTTGACCGCGAGGGATCACGGACTCGGCAAGATACACAGGGGCACAGTAATAGATGTGGACTTCACAAGGGTCCCCAGGATAATCGGGAAGAAAGGATCAATGATAACGATGCTGAAGAAAGAGACTGGTGCCCAGATCCTCGTAGCTCAGAACGGCAGGGTATGGATTTCCGGAAAGTCCCGAGACGAGGAAGCCGTAATTGCCGAGGCGATCCGGAAGATAGAGGCGGAGGCACACACGACTGGTCTTACGGATAGGGTTAGGGAATTTTTGGTTAACAAGAGAAGGTGAAATTATGAGCGAGTCGAAGATTGAGAGATTGATATCCGAGGACGGAATACGGTGCGACGGAAGAAGGCTGGACGAGATAAGGCCTATCAAGTTCCAGCTGGGCGTCCTGAAGAACACCGACGGGTCAGCCTATGTTGAGTGGGGGAGAACAAAGATCTTAGTGGGTGTAATGGGTCCTAGGGAGTCTCATCCAAAGCACCTCGCCCTGTCCGACAAGGCAAGGGTCGAGGCGTACTACCGGATGGCCTCATTCTCGGTTGAAGAGTGGAAATCCCCTGCCCCATCGAGGAGGGAAGTGGAGCTGTCCAAAGTCATTAGGGAGGCCCTCGAGCCCGCGATCTTTGTCGAGTTCTTCCCGAGGACGAGCATTGACATATTCATAGAAGTCCTGCAGGCAGACGGCAGCACCAGGTGTGCTTCGATCTCGGCCGCCTCACTGGCGCTCGTTGATGCTGGCATACCAATGCGCGACCTTGTCGCGAGCATAGCCGTCGGAAAGGTTGAGGGGAAGCTCGTCCTGGACGTCCAGGACAAGGAGGACAAGGCCGGAGAGTCCGACATGCCAATGGCATACATGCCCTCAAAGAACGCTGTGACCCTGCTGCAGATGGATGGGCAGATCACGCACGACGAGTTCCTGCAGTCGATTGAGCTACTGAAGAAGGGCTGCATAGAGGTCTACAAAAAGCAGAAGGAAGCGATTGAAAGCCACTTCAAGAGCGCAGTATCTAATGGGGAGGAGGCATGAGCGATGAGCCAAAGGATAGTTCCGACAGTTAAGAGAAAACAGATAATCGAGCTCTCGGAGAGCGGCAGGAGGATGGACGGCAGGACGCTGACCGACTACAGAGAGATAACGATCCAGACAGGACTGGTGGAGAAAGCAGAAGGATCTGCTATGGTATCCATAGGCGGCACTAAAGTGGTTGCAGGCATCAAGTTCGAGGTGGGCGACCCGTTCCCGGACATCCCCAACGAGGGCGTGATGCAGGTAGGTGCTGAGTTCGTTCCATTTGCCTCCCCCGAGTTCGAGCCGGGAAAGCCGGACGAGGTGGCGGTTGAGCTTGCGAGGGTCGTCGACCGGGGCCTCAGGGAATCTAAGGTCTTGGACACAACAAAGCTTTGCTTGATCCCTGGCAAGAAGGTCTGGATCGTCCACGTTGACGTCTACATACTTGACCACTGCGGCAACCTCATTGACACCGCTGCTTTGGCTGCCCTCTCAGCGATGCTATCCGCATCAATGCCAGAGGCATGCGTGGACGGTGATACGGTCAGGCTGACGGGAAGGCGCATACCTATGCCGATAACCGACATCCCCATCAATGTCACGCTGGCAAAGATAGGCAACAAGCTGTTCGTTGATCCCTCCTTCGAGGAGGAAGAGGTCTTGGACTGCAGGTTCAGCGTTGCGTTCAAGGAGAACGGGATGCTCTGCGCGATACAGAAAGGGGAATCAGGATACATCACTCCAGAAGAGGTGCTCCGCGCAGTCGAAATAGCTAAAGATAAAAGCCAGGAGATCCGCAAGAAGGTGGTTGAGTCTCTGAAGCTGAAGAGTGACAAGGTTGGTGAGTCCTAATGGCGAAGACAAAATCCGTGAAGTCTGCCGGAAGGTTCGGTCCGAGGTACGGAGCCACGCTGAGGAAGCGGCTGCTCGCCATCGAGCAAAAATCTGAGAAGGGGCTCCGCTGCCCGAAGTGCAAGTCGGTCGACAAGCTTGTACGCGTGGCAGCAGGGATCTGGGACTGCAGGGCGTGCGGCGTTCGCTTTGCGGGCGGCGCCTCCGTGCCCCAGACTACGCTTGGCAAGACACTGTCGCCCGACGAGCTCAAGCTAAAGTAAAGTCAGTTGTGTCGGTCTTTTATGACCATACTGCTGACAACTTCGCTAAGGCCTAGCCAAAGGACAAGGACCCTTTGCAACGACTTGGCCGCATGCTGCGCGGCCTTTTCTACATTTACTAGAGGTAAAGCAAGCCTGGCCTACCTTTTTGAATGCGCCAGGAGCAAAGACTCTTCGAAACTGTGGATAGTGCACAGCCGATTCGGAGGACCTAGCCTGATCGAATGCTACGAGGCTGGGGATACGAAACCGATCGCGTCTTTCCTCATAAAGCGGGTACAGCTTTTCAGGGAGCTTACCGTCAGGTCGCCGACGAGCACCAGGCACAGGCCGCTGGTCCTCCCCCCTCCAGAAAGGGAAGAGCTGCGCCAGCTTCATGAATGCCTAAGGAAGGTCCTGGGCGACCACGCCTCCCCCGTCGCCGGCGGGAAGGCGACGGAGTTGCACCTCGAATTTTCCCGTGGGACGCCAGAGATCTTTTTCATTGACAGCGTCTCGAAGCTACCGTGTGGCCCCGCCATCTACCTGAAATCCTTCAGGTGCGGTTTATGAGCGCCTCATCCTTTTTGAAAATAGACTTCGAAGACGAGGTCAGGGCGTCCACCCTCTTCGCCTCGATAATCCCGGAGGTTAAGCACACAAAACCTGGTATAGCCAAGGTCTCGATTGCTAAGGAAGGCGGATCAATTCTGCTTAAGATCGAAGCCTCGTCGGTAGCGTCCCTCCGCGCCCTACTCAATTCTTATATACGCTGGCTGTCTACATCTCTTGAGGTTATGGAGTTAGGTGATTGACAATGGCCGAAAAGATACCGCCACAGGTACAGAACCAGTTGATCAGGTTCCAGGAAATGCAGGAACAGCTGAAGGCAATCGTGCTTAGGAAGCAGCAGTTCGAGTACGAGAGCAGGGAGCTCGAAAAAGCCCTCAATGAGAGCAAATCCCTAGCGGATGACGCTGTGGTATACAAGTCCGTAGGAGTGCTCCTCTTCAGGACGGAGAAGCAGAAGGTCGTTGCAGAGCTGACCGAGAAGAAAGAGGAGCTGGACCTCAGAATAAAGACCGTTGAGAAACAGGAACTCAGGCTCAAGCAGCAGTTGGAGGAACTCCGTAAGTCGATAATGGAACAGGTCTCCGGAAGGACACCCGCTTCTGGATAGTGTTATGGGGTTGCCGCCGCTTTTTTCAAGGAAAGAGCTTGAGGAGATTTGCCTAGCCGGGGAGAACGCAGCACGTGAGTACGTGCTCTCGGTCTTGGACCGGCACCTCATACGCTCGCTCAACGTCAGAGTCACGTCGGAGCGGACCGGCTCCGGTCTGGACTTCAATGCCGACGTCGAAATCGAGGCCGATCCTGTTGTCGACATGGATTTGGATCGGCTTGCCGAAGCGGCTGCAGACCGTGCTTTAGAGGCAATCGACGAAAAGGTGCGGGCGAAGAGAGTTGCCTGATCTTCTCGATTTCCTGTCCTCTTACGGAAGGGTCGTCCTGCTCTGCCACCCCAATGCCGACCCGGACTGCATAGGTTCAGCGTATGCGATACAGTCAGCCCTCCGCGCCAGAAACCCTTCCGTGGCAGTGTCGATCCTCGCGCCGGACGGGGTGAACGCGGCGTCATCGAAGCTTGTTGAGTATCTTAACATCGACTTCGAAGAGTCTTTGGACGAGGCATGCGAACTTCTGGTGCTGGTCGACATGCCCTCGCTGGACCAGCTACCCGAGGTCAAAGGGCTCGTTGGCAGTAGGAGGATCCCTTACGCAATAATCGACCACCACACAGAGGAGCCAGGCTGCCTCGGTGGCGCGGTCTATTCGAGGCTGATGCGGACATCCTCGACATGCGAGATCGTCTACCGTTCCATCCCAAAAAAGTACCTCGACAGGCGCGCGATCCAGGCCCTGCTGACCGGCCTAATTTACGACTCCCGCCGCTTCCTCGTTCAGCCGAATGCTTCGATTAAAGCCGCATCAAAGATGCTGCGCAGGGGTGCCGACTTCGCCCTTGCCTTGGAGATGCTGCTCAACGAGCAGGATATCTCAGAGAGGATAGCGCGCCTCAAGGGCGTCGCAAGGGCCAAACTTTACCGCGCAAGGGACTGGATCTTCGCCACTTCGAGCATAGGCGCATTCGAGGCCTCGGTGGCGCGGTCCCTAACAGACTTGGGCGCCGATCTGGCCATAGTGGCAAGCAGCGAGGACGGCACGTCACGCATAACGGGGCGCCTGAATGAGAGGTTCCAGCGGTCGACTTCCCTGAACCTTGCGAGCTGTGTGATGCACCCGCTGGTCGAGCGATTTTCCGGAACCGGTGGTGGGCATCCATCCGCGGCAAGCGCAAAGGTCTCCGCGCCCCCTGAAGAGGCAGTCGGTGCGGCACTGGCCTTAATATCCGAAAAGCTTGGCCTGAAACCCGGGGAGATGAAGGAGATCTCAACCCGTGATTGAGTAGCTACATTTATTAGAGCTCCAAATTCTCTGATTAGTGCTCCCGGTGATGGTTTTGGCGATCATTGAGGTCAAAGGGCTCTCCTATACCTACCCCGAGTCAGAAATCCCTAGCCTAATTGACGTCGACTTCAAAGCAGAGCCAGGCGAGTTCGTTCTCGTCACGGGACCGAGCGGCTGCGGAAAGACGACCTTCTGCAGGGCACTTAATGGGCTCATACCGAACTCTTACGGGGGCGACTTCAAAGGGACCGTCGTGGTGGATGGGTTGTCGACTACCTCGACTCCGGTCTACGAGCTGGCCCAGCGGGTCGGTCTGGTCTTCCAGAACCCCGAAAACGAGCTTTTTTGCACCACCGTGGAGCGCGAGGTCGCATTTGGCCCTGAGAACTTGGCCCTCCCAAGGGAAGAGATCGCGATGCGCGTCGAGGAGGCGCTCGAGATTGTTGGCATATCGCACCTGAAGGAGAAATCCCCTGAGGAGCTCTCGGGGGGAGAGCAGCAGAAGGTCGCTATCGCAGCGCTTTTGGCCATGAAGCCGAAAGTGCTCGTCCTCGATGAGCCTACCGCCAACCTCGATCCGGTGAGTGCCAAGTCGGTTCTTGAGCTGATGCAGAGGCTAAACAAAAACGGGGTTACGGTCATACTCGTAGAGCACAGGCTGGAGATGGTCAGCCACTTGGTCGACAGGTGCGTGGTCTTTGAAGGGGGGCGCATAGTTGCCGACGGGCCACCCAGAGAGGTGCTCTACTCCGATAAGGTCTGCGAGCTTGGGGTTGGCATCCCGAAGGTAGTCCAAGTTTCTAAGCGCCTTTCAGCCGTCATTGGCGAACCGTTAAGGTTTCTAACTTCCGATGAGCTCGCTTCTTACGTGAGGGGGAGGGTGTCTTGATCAGGGTAGAAGGCGTGACATACTCCTACGGTGACGGGATAAACGCGCTCGACGGCGTTGACCTGGAGGTCATGGATTCGGAGCTCCTGGCGATCGTGGGGGAGAACGGCGCTGGCAAGACTACGCTCGTCAAGCACCTGAACGGCCTCCTCAAGCCCCAGCGCGGGAGGGTCATCGTGGAGGGGATTGACACGATGGAGACCACCGTTGCGACGCTGGCGAGGAAGGTCGGCCTCGTCTTCCAGAACCCGGACCACATGCTCTTTGCAGAGACCGTCGAGAAGGAGCTCTCCTTCGCGCTTACAAACTTTGGTCTGCCGCCAGATGAGATCGCGAAGAGGGTGGAGTGGGCTTTGATCGAATTCAGCCTCTCCAATTACCGCGACCGATCCCCATTCACGCTGAGCGGCGGGGAGAAGAAGCGCGTTTCATTGGCATCAGTTCTGTGCTATGATCCCCAGATAATAGTCCTCGACGAACCAACAACGGGGCAGGACAGCCTCCAGAAGACGAGGCTGGCCACAACGCTCACCAAGCTGAACCGACAGGGAAAGACCGTAATCGTGGTGACGCACGATATCGAGTTCGTCGCGGACTTCATACCGAGGGTCGTAGTGATGTCCAGGGGGAGGGTCATCGCAGACGGCCCGACCGAGGATATGCTGGTTAGGAAAGACGTCATGGAAGCCTCCTCGATATTGCCTCCGCAACTGGCAGAGCTCTCTTGGAAGATGGGTCTGAACGCCCCCTCGATAAACGCGGATATGATCGTCAAAGAGATCAGGCAGATGCTGCGAGGCGAGCTAAAATGAAGGTCTTCAAGGCTTTCGAGTACAGGAGGGGATCAACGATCCTCCACAGGATCGACCCCCGCTCCAAGCTGGTCTACCTGATACTCTTCACCTCACTCACCGTGTATTTCACAAATCCTGTGGCACTCCTAATCATATTCCTTTCTTTCTTACCGATGGTGTACGTCGGCAAGGTATCTGCCAGGTGGAGGCAGTCCCTGAGGGGGTCACTATTCTTCATCGTCTTCATATTCATCTTCAACTTCGCCCCAGCCGCCTATTACTCGGGAAATCTCCTTGACGCCGCAGTCTCGGCAATCGCCATGTCCCTCCGGTTCCTTAACCTCATCTCCGTCTTCTCGATATTCTTCTTGACAACTTCGCCTGAAGACCTGACCCAATCCATGGTTCAGCTAAAAATCCCCTACGACTATGCCCTGACTTTCAATATGGCAATGCGGTTCGTCCCCACCCTAAGCAGGGAGGCGCAGTACATAATGGACGCGCAGCGCTCGAGGGGGCTCGAGATGGAGAAGGGGAATTTCGTCTCAAGGATCAGGAACTACATCCCGGTCCTCATACCCCTCATAATCAGTTCATTCCGCAGGGCCGAATTGGTAGCAGACGCAATGGAGTCCCGTGCTTTCGGGGCAAGCAAAAAGAGGACTTCGCTGTACGTTCTGAAGATGGGTCACAACGACCTCCTGTTCGTCTTGGCTGCCGTTGGTTCAGCCCTGGTACTGTTCGCGGTCAACATGCTGCTGTGATCCGGAGGCTTTCGATACCTGCCTGTCGGGAGGGCGCGGGACGGGGTCTGGTTACCTGCCGACAGAGTTAAATTGCCGAAAAATTCTACTCCTTCTCTGAGACTTATGTCGTCAAAAGACTGCTTGGTTAAGTGCTTCATGCGCGAAATGGCAAACTATGTCTTATACGCATCGAAGGTTATTGATGACGACGAGGTAGAGAACGCAATTTCGTTGCTCATCGATACCAAAAGGGACGGCAAAAAGATAATGGTAATAGGTGCGGGCAGATCGGGCCTTGCTGGGAAGGCGTTTGCTATGCGCCTGATGCACTTGGGCTTCAATGTCTACGTCTTCGGAGAGACAATAACGCCCGCCCTCGGACAGGGGGACCTGATAATATCGATTTCAGGGTCAGGCACTACCAGGATGGTCGTGACCTCCGCGACGGCTGGAAAGGAGATCGGGGCCAAGATACTCGCAATAACCTCCCACAGGGACTCCACCTTGGCAAAGCTGTCCGATCAATGCGTAATAATCCCGGGCAGGACAAAGCTGGCAACGGAGGACGACTATGTGATCAGGCAGATACTCGGGTCCCATGAGCCCCTTGCGCCTCTGGGCACTCTCTTCGAGGTGACCCTGAACATATTCCTCGACAGCCTTGTGGCTGAACTCATGCAGCGGCTAGGAGCCACTGAGACCGATCTCAAGAAGCGGCACGCCACGATCGAGTGACGCGACTCCATTTCCCCTGTGAGGCTAACGAGCGCCCGCTCGTCAGCAATTATCTCCCTCCCCCGAGATCGGATTAAGAAACTTTTAAAAACTAGCTTGCGTTTCGCCTTTTGTAGCGAGGCGTGTAAATTGCCGAAGTATAAACAGACTGAAGAAATCATAAAACTCATGAGCAATAAGCTCAACGTCAGGAACATCGGTACCCTTGCGCACGTCGACCATGGGAAGACGACTCTCTCGGACAGCCTGCTGGCAGGTGCGGGTCTCATATCCCAGAAGATCGCCGCGCAGGCGCTCGCGCTCGATTATGTGGAGATCGAGCAGCTGAGGCAGATGACCGTCAAGGCTGCAAACGTAAGCCTCCTCCACGAGAAAAACGATCAGAGCTATGTCATCAACTTGGTTGACACCCCCGGGCACGTGGACTTCACGGGGCACGTCACCAGGTCCCTGAGGGTAATGGACGGGGGAATAGTCGTCGTCGACAGCGTCGAGGGCGTGATGACCCAGACAGAGACCGTCCTGAGGCAGGCAATGGACGAGAAGGTCAGGCCGCTGCTCTACGTGAACAAGGTGGATCGGCTGATAAAAGAGCTCAGGCTGAGCCCCCAAGAGATATTGGAGCGGCTCCTCAAGATCATACGCGACTTCAACGCGCTTCTTGAGACATACGCCGATCCGGAATTCAAGGACAAGTGGAAGGTTAACCCTGACAAGGGCCAGGTCGCGTTCGGATCGGCCCTACACAAGTGGGGCTTCACACTCCCGATCATAAAGGCAAAGGGCATGAAATTCTCAGACGTGATCGATGCCTACAACAAGGGCGACATAGAGCGCCTGCAGAAGGAGTTCCCGCTGCACATCGCAATCTTGGATATGGCTGTCGACCATGTCCCCAACCCCGTCGAAGCGCAGAAGTACAGGATCCCCAAGATCTGGAAGGGCGACATAAACTCGCCCATTGGGCAGGCGATGCTCAACTGCGACGAGAACGGTCCTCTTGTGATCTGCGTAAACAAAGTCATTGTTGATCCGCATGCTGGCCCAGTCGTCACCGGGAGGATATTCTCCGGCACAATACACGAGGGTGAGCCGCTCTACGGTCTGATGTCCAAGAGCGAAGGCAGGGTGCAGCAGGTAAGCCTCTACATGGGTCCGTACCGCGAGATCTGCCCAGAGATGGCCTCCGGCAACATCGTGGCGCTCCTAGGTCTTGACAACGCACGTGCAGGCGAGACCCTCGTGAGGCCGGCTGACAAGGACTCAATGTTCCCGTTCGAGAAGATGAAGTACATCAGCGACCCTGTTGTGACAGTGGCGATCGAGCCGAAGTACAGCAGGGATCTGCCGAAGCTGATCGACGCGCTCCACAAGATGGCCATCGAGGATCCGACGCTGTCAGTCAAGATCAACCAGGAGACCGGAGAGTACCTCATCGCAGGCATGGGGAGCCTCCACCTCGAGATCGCCCTTTGGGATCTGAAGCAGAGGACAGGCGGAATAGAGATAACCACCACCCCGCCGATCGTCGTGTACAGGGAGAGCCTCACCGGATCGGGAGGTCCATTCGAGGGCAAGTCCCCGAACAAGCACAACCGCCTATACCTGAAGGTTGAGCCGCTCAACCAAGAGACTATCGATCTGATACAGCAGGGCATCATATACGAGGACATGGACTCCAAGGAGAGGGTCAGGATCCTGAGGGAGAAGGCAGGCTGGGACAACGAGGAAGCGAAGGGCATATGGGCAATCGACAGCTATGTTAACGTCTTGGTCGATGCCACCAAGGGTCTGCAGTACATACGCGAGATCAAGGACACCATAATCCAGGCTTTCCGCCTCAACGTCTCAGAAGGTCCGCTTGCGAGGGAGCCGATCAGGGGCCTCAAGGTACTGCTTGTGGACGCAAACGTCCACGAGGATCCCGCGCACAGGGGACCTGGCCAGATAATGCCGGCGATGCGCGATGCGATGTTCTGCGGCTTCCTCTCGTGCAACCCGATACTCCTCGAGCCCATCATCAAGCTCGACATGAAGGTCCCCCAGGACTTCTTGGGAGGCGTCACTAGAATCGTAGCTGGGAAGCGTGGGAAGATCATCAGCATGGATCAGGCCGGTCAGGTGATGCACTTGGTCTCGGAGATACCCGTTTCGGAAACATTCGATCTGTCCGATCAGCTCAGGAGCGCGACCGCAGGCAAAGCGTTCTGGGGCACGGAATTCGCCAGGTGGTCCCCGGTGCCGTCGAGCCTGCTCGCTGACACGATAAAGAAGATCCGCGAAAGGAAGGGTCTCTCGCCGAACCCGCCAACACCGCAGGAATTCATGTCGATGTGAGGCGGAGTTCCTGCCCTTTTTTTATTTATTTTTCTCTCAGCCCGAACGAAGATTTTTTAAATTAGACAAAGCTAAATGGTGAGAGCAGAGCGGCCGTGGTCTAGTCCGGTCTAGGATAGAAGCTTCCCAAGCTTCGGATCCCGGGTTCAAATCCCGGCGGCCGCACTTCAACCTTTTTTGTCAGCGCCAAAAAAAGCTTGACCAAAAAAGGCGCGTTTTTCAAACAAACGCGAAACGTGTACGGTACAGGTGTAAGCCGCTGTACGGTACAGGCTAAGGCTTGGGCACCCGAGGAATTTGAGAAGTTCGTGGTCGTCGACATGGCCTGCAAGAGGAACACCACCAGGAACTATTCCTGCTGCCTCAGGTCCTTCCTCTCTTCCCACAAATTCGCGATCGAAGAGATCCGCGACTTCCTGCTCACGGTAGAAAACCCGAACACCTACAACAACTACGTCAAGGCGTTCAAGGCGTACGCCAGGTTCCAGGGGTGGGACCTCAACATAAAGCAGAGACCGAGGTGGGAGCCTATCCGCGTCCTTCCCTCGAAAAACGAACTCAGGGAGTTTTACGCTGCCCTGGACACCGACTACAAGCGCCTTGCTTTTCGTCGGCTACGCCGTGACGGGGCTCAGGAGGCACGAGTTGCTGGACCTCAGGATGGACCAGAGAAACCAGCAGGTGCGGGTCATAATCCCGCAAAACGATCCGCTCACCAAGAGGACCTACGTCACTTTCTACAACGAGGAGTTTGAGGAAGAGCTCACGGTCTGGATCAAGCTCAAGAAGGACTCTGACAGGCTGTTCCCCATCCGCGGGTCACACAAGTCCACTCTCTTCCGCGTAGCCCACCACAAGACCGGTCTCCACATAACGCCCCAGACCCTCCGCTTCTGGTTCGCCAACGAGATGGCCCGCTTGGGCGTCCCCGATCGCTTCATAGACGCCTTCCAGGGGCGCATTCCCAGGAGCGTCCTAGCCAGGCACTACACGGATTACAGCCTGGAAAACCTGAAGCAGATATACGACAAGGCCAACCTAAAGGTGCTGTAGTGAAGCTCAAAAATAAAAAAGGGGAATTATTCAGCGGCGCAGGAATATCAGGAACAGTACGACACAGAGCCCCAGTACGAGAATTATCGGGATAATTGGCTGGACGAAGTAGGGCGATGCCAGGTTCTGATCCACGTAAATCTTCGCGGAATAGACCTCGAACTCGCAGTAGCCCTTGTAAGCCTCGGTGAAGATCTCGACGTGCTTGAGCCTCACGTGGTTTAGCTTGTAGCACTCCATCATCTGCGTGATGTAGTCCATCAGGTTAATGTGGTAGTGCTTGTAAACCCCTGGCTGCAAATTGTCCGCGAGCTTGAACTGGGCAACCGAGTCGTTCCTCCACTCGAAGAACCAATCCTGATCCTTCTGAATTCTGTCGCCGTAGTAGCTGAAGAACTGAAGCTCGGTCTGGTAACACTTAACTTGGTAGTCGACTCCAGGCTCGACGCTCTCGAAGAAGAGCACGATGGCCACGTTGGTCGAGGAGTTGTCGGGGGTGTACGGCTGGTAATCAACAAGCTTCAAGTCTATGTCAAGGATCAGGTCCCAAGTCGGCAGCCCCCTCCTTATCTCAAATTCATCATCAAGCAGACCGTACCGTATCCCCCAGTAGTGGGGCATCAGACCCCTCGAGAGCTTCGACAGCCCCCAAGAGCCGGAGGTGTCGTTTATCCACAAGACGAACTTGCCGTCTGGCGCAGGAAGATAGGTGGAATTGCCAACAGCGTCCCCGTTGAAGCCTCCCCACACTTCGTAGCACACGTTGTTCTGCCTGAGGCTGAAGACCGTGGAAGATGCGCTGACGGCTGGGAATAGCAAAAGTACGAACAGTACCAGGACGGCGGCTACCTTGTTCATCGCATCCACCTTTCCCGTGAAGAGATAAAAAAATTTGGGGTTCTGGGTTGCCTGCTTGGACATGCGCTCGATTAGCCCCAGCGCAATGCTGAGCATCGCAATCGCCACCACCAGCGGGATCCAGGCGCCGGCGGTCTCGGTCGGGGTCATCACGTAACCTCCAACGGTAACCTGCACCTGTCCCTGCCGCCGAAGAGCTCCTCCCCGCAGTCCACCCGCGAGGGCTTGCCTTTCCCGTCGCCGCTCACGGATCCTCGCCAGCGCCACTGATATCCGCCCCGGGAGGCTTAAGAATTTCCGGAAATATGACGGGTGGAGTGGGAGGAGCGAAAGTGTTATCTCTGCACAACGGAAATAAAACATCATGAGCTACGAATTTGACGTTTCCCGCATGCTCCTCCTGCCGGGCAGGAAGCTCGCAGGGCTGAGGTTCGTCATAAAGAGCGACCCCGAAGCGCTACCCGCCGTGACCAGGGCAGCGGCCAAGCACCACGCGCTGCCGATGTACTTTGCCTCCTCGCCTTCGGCGATTACGGAATCGTACCCAGTTCTGGTCTTCCTCGACGTAACGGAGTGCGATGTTCCAGTGCAAGAGCTGGTCAGGGAGCTCGAGTCCACGGGAGCTGTTGAGAGCATAAGAATCATCGAGCCTGTCGCCGACGGATTGGTCATCGATAACCTGTCCCACCCCTTGACTGCGGGGGGAGACAGGGCAATAATACTGAGGGCTGCTGGGTACAGGAGGCTCATCAAGGGGATAAAGGAGCAGTTTGGATCGGGCGGCGAGGCTTTCTTGTACTACGGGGGGCTCGAGATGGGGAGGGGCTTCGGCAAGCTCCACAGGTCGGCCGCCGAAGCGGTCGGTCTGAAGGATCCCGTTGAGATCTACCGCCGCGTCAGCACCGCCGCCTTCCAGTGGGCTGGGTTCGGGAGGATCGAGGTGATCCACCTGGGGACTCGGGCGGGAAGATCGCGGTCCACGATTCCTTCGAGTGCAAGGACGCAAAATTGACCGGGCAGCCCTACGGGGCACTAGTGAGAGGGATAATCGCCGGCGTCTTCGCGGAGGTCTTCGGCAAGCCATTCCAAGTCGAAGAGACCGAGTGCATCGCGAAAGGCAACACGAGGTGCGTCTTCGAGATCAGGGCCCAAGAGGCGCGCCCTTGACCTGAAAACCCGTCCGCCCCGCCTGCACCTCACCCGAAACGGATTTCCGATAGCGCAGGCATATAGTAAGTCATGCCCAGGAAGGGCTTCAAGTCGATAACAGTCCCTGAGGGCTTGTACGCCAGGCTCCAGGAGGCTGCAAAGCTGTACGGTACAACCGTACAAGGCATCATCAATTTGATGGTGACCCGTCCGATCTGATGGAAATTCACCATCAGTCGCTTCCCAAGCTTCGGATCCCGGGTTCAAATCCAGGCGGCCGCACTTATGAAACCATAAAATTCTTTACGTTCGACCGCCCGGTTTTGCAAAATCATGTTTAAATAATTCGATGAGGATTTTAACATGGTTCTGGGATGCTGATTTTTGAATGATGATGTTACCGACCAGGACCCAAGCGCCGAGGAGGGGCGCGATGACAGAAATTCCCAAAGGGTAGGGGTGGCTCCTTTCATATGCAGGCGGCCGAAGGGGATCTGAAGCTGGCATTGAAGTGCCTCATAATGGCGCTGGCCATCTTTGGGGCCTCTTTGATATTCATAGTCGTCCTGCTGCTCTTCATAAAATGGCTGTTTCCTGGTATGTGAGCGTGTGCTCAGATGATGCCTAGGGCCCTTTCCAACTCATGCGAGACTATTGACCCCACGATCCAGGCGTCCAGCGGCTTCTTGTATACCGAGATCTGCTCGTCCGCAAGAGAGAAGTCCGTGAACTCCCCCCTCTGGAACCCCCCTATCACTAAGACCGGTTTTTCTCGTTTCACAAGCTCAGAGAAGTACCTGTCGAGATTGACTTTTCTGCCGTTCTCCGTAAGGAATATCACTCTGCTGTGTTCGACTCCATTAATCACGTCTCGGATGGTGCCCTTCTTCAGCAGCATGAGCGGCTTACCTCTGGGCGGGACTCTGCCGACCGAAAAGAGCTGTTCCATTAACCCAACAAACCTGGTGTAGTTCCTGGGCATGTTTATCTCTGGAGCTACCCAGATCACAAAATTGTTTACCGTGTGGACATAGACCTGAAGCTGGCCTTCCTTGTTCAGAGGCCTCTCCAGCAGATCTAGGAGCGTAAGGAATGTTATGTCGGGCCTCCCCCTCCTCTCCCAGTCCCTGAGACCCTTCATCGCCGCATAGTGGAACGAGATGTCCAGCAGCGTCTCCTCCGGTTTCTTCCCTTTCCTCTCCGCGAGCCTTGTGACCGATGGGTGGCCTGCTATCTCCCTCGGGACGGTCTCGAGTGCCGCCTCCCCAATAATCATTGTGATCACGGTCCGAGCCTCCAAGCCCTTGAGAGAGTCAAGTCATCATACTAATAAAGATGTGCGGGCATCCTTCTTATATAAGCCGGGGGCTCGCCTCGCTTGAGACTCAACAGGGCACACATACGCGATCTTGCAAGGCAGAGGATAGAGCGCCTCTTCGCGTTCGCAAACCAGGCTGTAAAGTCCGACCCCGGGCTGGCTAACAGGTACGTTGAGCTTGCCCTCAGGATATCTATGCGCACCCGGGTCCGGATACCTCGGGAGCTCAAGCGGAGTGTCTGCAGGGAGTGCAAAGCATACCTGTACCCTGGCATAACCTCCAGGGTGAGGGTCCGAGCAAAGAGGTCGCCCCACGTCTCGGTGACCTGCCTGAACTGCGGCGCTGTGCGGCGCTACCTCTTGGATCGGGATTGATCTTTCGGCATCCGGTAAAAAGGTTTATATTACTCGCTGATGACTCAAACAGGTCTGAAGTACGAAGGCCTTGAAAAATAGCGTTAGCTTCATGCTAATTCTATCGTCTTTGTAGCTCCGGAACAGTAAAAGAGTTGATGTGTTACGAAATTCGAAGAAATGGGAATTCAAGACGAGATATTGATGTCAATAGGGGCGATTGGCCTGAAAGAGCCGACTCGGATCCAGTCTGAGGCGATACCCCTCATAAAGGGCGGGCATGACGTGATAGGGCAGTCCGAGACCGGATCTGGGAAGACGGCTGCCTTTGGGATACCGCTTGTAGAGAAAGTGGTCAAGGGGAAGCCCGGCCAGGCGCTCATACTCCTGCCGACTAGGGAGCTAGCCCTGCAGATCAGCGAGTCGCTCGCCAAGTACTCCTCTGGGAAGGGCCTGCGCGTGGTCTGCGTCTACGGAGGGGCTGCGATGGGCCCGCAGATCTCGGGTCTGAGGCACTCTGAGATAATCGTAGGGACGCCGGGGAGGGTTCTCGACCTTATGGGTCAGGGGCACCTGCGGACAGCGAACGTCCACACATTCGTCCTCGACGAGGCCGATAAGATGGTTGACATGGGCTTCATAGACGATGTTGCGGAGATAGCGGAGCACCTGCCTGAAGAGAGGCAGACGCTCCTATTCGCCGCAACGATGCCCGAAGGGCTAGAAGAGGTGATATCCAGATTCACGAAGGATCCGAAAAAGATCCGGACCGAGATAAAGGTGAAGGAAGACCTGCTCGAGCAGTACTACTGCAACGTTGAGAGGAAAATGCGGTTCTCCCTGTTGGTCCGCCTGTTCAAGGACGAGATGCCAAAAACTGCAATAGTTTTCTGCAATTCGAGGCGGGAGGTCGAGTCCTTGGCAAAGAACCTGAACAAGGTCGGGATTCCAGCGGTCGCCATACACGGAGGGCTTTCGCAGTCTAGAAGAGAGAGCGTAATCGACTCCTTCCACAGGGGGAGGATCAACGTACTGGTCGCGACCGATGTGGCTGCCAGGGGGCTGGACTTCAAGAACGTCTCCCACGTTTTCAACTACAGTATACCTAAGAATTCGGAGGACTATGTGAACAGGATAGGAAGGACGGCTAGGGCAGGGGAGCGTGGAAAGGCCATATCCCTTCTGACAGTCGATGACTATGGCTTCTTCAGGAGGATTGTGAACCTCTACGAGTATAGCGTCCAAGAGATCGAGTACAGCGATCTTGAGCGCTTGCCATTCATGAGCTCGACCGGGAACAACAGGGAAAGGCGCGAGAGGTTCAATCGGAGGGGTCCCAGAAGGGAAAACAGAGATTTCGGCGCCAGGCATTCAGGTTTCAGCAACGGGTACCAGGGCTTCATGCACGGGTGAGCCCGTCCAATTTTTTC
>JARYLH010000059.1 GCA_029907755.1 Candidatus Methanosuratincola sp. | reverse complement strand
CCAGTCCAAACTGAAGAAACGGCAGGATCTTGCCGCTGGCGATCCAATCCGGCCGGCCCGAGACAAACCGTGTCCACTGTCCGCCGCCGCCATGCAGCTCGCCACGCTCGATCGCGAGGTCGAGCTCGTACTTCGGTATGAACTTGGGGTGTATCCCCATGGCCAGCCTGAAGTCTATGCCGTAGGAGGCTAGCCGGGCAGCCTCCTCCTCTGCAAGGAACTTGAAGAAGTCGAAGACTGTCGATGCTCCGGTAGGCTGAACGGGGAAATAGGAGCAAAGAACGACGCCTTCTACCCCGGAGACGGACATCAGTTCAAGGTCCTCCGGACCTCGGAAGTATGTGTGCGTATGGGAATCGATGCACTTCATGCCAAAACACCTAGCTACAGAATGCCATGCCTACTAAAGAGTCTTCTGGATCAGAGGTATGCGTCAGTCACGTAGCGGCGCATCATCCGGTGGCTGTTGAAGTAAGATGCCAAAATGCCTATTGAGTTCTGCATCATGTCCGCCCAAGCGTCTACCCTGTCGTAGTAGGTGGGGCATATGATGTAGTTCAGCTTGTTGTAGAGATCCTCCTTTTCTTGCAGCCTCCTCTCCTCGGGAGCGACATTCTCGTGCGGATGCGGCCCTATTGACCAGCCCGTAACGCCCTCTATCCACCCTTCCACCCACCAGCCATCCAACACGCTGAAGTTGAGGACCCCGTTGTGGGCTGCCTTCATCCCGCTCGTCCCAGAGGCTTCCATAGGCGGTTGGGGCGTATTCAGCCAGACGTCGACCCCTGAGACCATGAGCTTGGAGAGGGCGAGGTCGTAGTTCTCGAGATAGACCATCTTTATGTCGTCTTTCAATTCTTCCATGTGGCGGAATATCTGCTTAATGATCAGCTTACCGGTCTCGTCCTTTGGGTGGGACTTGCCCGCAAAGATTATCTGAAGTCCCCAACGGCGAGCAATCTTCCGGAGGCGATCAATATCGGAGAAGATCAGATTCGGGCGCTTGTATCCCGTGGCCCTCCTTGCGAACCCCATAGTCAGGACGCGCGGATCCATTTCCATTCCGGTCATCGTCCTCACGCAGGTCAAGAGGTCCTCTTTCGCTTCCCTGTGGGCCTCGAGTATCTCCTTGTCCGGGATCGTCCCTACCCTGGTCAGGAGGCTCGGCTCGTCTGCCCAGCCGGGGAGATGCCTGTCGTAAAGCCTCTTGAAATGCGCGCATGTCCAATTGAAAGAATGGACCCCGTTGGTTATGGCATGGACTTTGTATCCCGGGAACAGGCTTGTGGAGTACTCCCCGTATCTCTTTGATACTCCGTTAATGTAATCGCTGAGGTTCAGTGCCAGCAGTGTCATGTTCAGCCGGTCTGCCCCGCCGTACTGCCTTATCACCTCTTTCGGAACAAGATCCCCCAAGACGCGGTTTACCATAGGGTAATCGAACTTGTCAAAAGCCGCCTCAACAGGGGTGTGTGTGGTGAATATGCACATGCTCTTCACCCGCTGTGCATCGAGCTGGTTCTCCCTGAGCAGCTCGAGCGACAAAAGTGCGGAATGACCCTCGTTCATATGGTAACGCCTAATTCTGAAGCCGAGGGCATTCAATATCCGGACGCCGCCTACCCCCAGAACGATCTCCTGTTTCAGCCGGTACTCCAGGTCCCCACCATAGAGGTAATGAGTTATTTCCCTGTCACCGGGATGGTTCGAATCCAGATCAGTGTCCAGGAGCAAGACCGGCACGTTCCCCCCTTTGGGGCTAGAAACCGGGTAGTGGAATGCCCTGACCTGCACGTCCCTGTCCTCGATCTTAACGGTCGCCCTCACAGGCAGCTCCTCAGCCCTTTTTGAAGGGTCCCAGTCAGAGGGCAATTCAGTCTGCTCACCCTTCGCGCTGAGCTTCTGGGCGAAGTAGCCTTTCCGGCTAACAAGCGAGACAGCCACCAGAGGTACTTTCAGGTCGGCGGCAGACCTGACGGTGTCGCCTGCGAGTACACCGAGCCCGCCTGCATAGGTCGGTATGTCGCTTTCCAGAGCAATCTCCATGGAGAAATAAGCTATGCCGGTTCGGTTTCTATCGAAGCTGTTGACAAGAGTCATTGCATCACCATTCCAGAGACCAAAGACCATCCAAGCAGATCGCTGCGGTCACACAATGAGTGAATTTGCATAACATATTAAGGTTTCTAATCCGCCGAATTGTGGAAATCAGAAAAAAATGCTGATCAGAGATGCTTCTTTATCATCTCTTCCAGGTTTGCCTCGCTGGTCGCGCCTACCATCCTATCGATTTCTTTCCCATTCTTGAAGAAGACGAAAGTCGGGATCCCATAGATCCCTAGCCTTCCGGGCACTATCGGGTTCTCATCGACATTCATCCTGCCGAACACAGCCTTGCCAGCATATTTCCTGGCAATCTTCTCGAAGATCGGAACCATGTACATGCAAGGTCCGCACCATGTCGCCCAGAAGTCAATCACCACCAGTGAGTTCGTATTTGTTATTATGCTCTCAAAGTTCCCGTCTGTTACCGTAATTTCTTTTTCGCTTGACAACTCTTTTTCATCTCCCTTCTTTGATGTGATCTCCTGCAGCTTCCTCTCTTTTATCTTTCTGAGCTCTTCGTCCCAGTCAAACCCCATGAAATCGCCCTTAAGGTTTCACATTCCAGATTATATGTGCTTTTTGGGTGTGGGCAGCATGCCTCAAGGGCGAGTTTTTCTTGGGGCAACATATTCGGCTTATTTAGGCTATGGGGAAAGGATCCACTGGATCGCTATGGATACTTCACCCCATCGAAAACAAGGCCAGCAGTAATTGGGATACGGTCAAATCCTTTTTAGGATATCCTCTTTGAGCTGGATGCATCCAATCAGAGCGAGCAGCACTCGGATGTCATCGGTGTTTATCAAGGCAGGAGCCTTTTCCCTGATGACCAGCTTGGCCTTGAAGCCGACGCCCAGCCCCACATTCTCTATCATGAACAGGTCGTTCGCGCCGTCCCCGACCGCAACGCACGACTCTAGCCCAACACCGAGGTCCCTAGCTATTTTCCTGATCGCATTCAGCTTTGCCTCTGGGCCAGTCATCTCGCCCTCCACCTCGCCAGTCAAGAACCCCTCCTTGCTGATGAGTCGGTTGCTGAAAACATAGTCTGCCCCGATCATGCACCCCACGTGTTCAGCCACGAAGTCGAACCCCCCAGTCACTATGCCGACTACGAAACCGCTTGATTTGAGTTTTCTTATCAGGTCAACGACGCCTGGCGTAATCACTATGGAACTTTTTATCTCATCCAGCTTCGACACGGGAAGACCACGAAGCAGGCTAACCCGCTTCCTGAGAGCCTCGAGGAAGTCCATCTTCCCCTCCATGGCGAGCCTAGTAATCCGCTTGACCTCTTCTCCAACACCAGCTGCCTTTGCCAGCTCTTCGATCACTTCTTGGTCGATCAGAGTCCCGTCTAGGTCGAACACAATTACCCTTTTCCCGCATTTGTAGCTCTCGCAGTTCTCGGCTGCCAGAGCAAGCCCGATGCCATCGCAGCTCCTTTTCAGTATGTTTATCAGATCGGCTTTTCCAATAGTTGCATAAAGCGTCTCTACGACCATCACCATGACGAAAAGGTCGTTGAAAACTGTCGCGGCCCTTGTCTTCAATATGTTTGCATGGAAGCGTGCGAGTACCCCAGACACTGCGGCTACAATCCCAGGCCTGTCCTTCCCCACCACAGTCAGTACTATCTTACTTTGATCCGGCGTAATAGAATGTCACCTCTAGACCCAATTCGCTGCACCTGTTGGACAGCTTTCTCCGCAGCTCTTCAAGCGCGCCTGCTTTCATCGAGATGTTGATGAGGAGTGCGAGGATGAAGATCTCTTTCATCACAACCTGATCCATTTCTTCGATGTTGTAACCGAAGTCAGCTATCACAGAAGTTATCTCAGAGATGAGCCCGGGCCTATCAGGCCCCACCGCGATTGCAACCAAGTATTTGTTGTCCATAGAGTACACCAGAGGGAACATTGGTTGAATGCAAAGAAAATCTATTTAACTTTTTGCGGGATAAGCTTGAGAGATCGATAATCCAACAATGTGAGGGGGAAAATTGTCCGACGACCTTCTTACGAGGCTAAAGAAAGCGCTAATCGCCCAAGATTCTAGGCTGACGCTCGATCTGACGAAGCAGCTATTGGGCAATGGTGAAGATCCGGTCAAGATAGCAGATCTGATAGCAGATGGGCTAAAAGAAGTTGGGGATCTATTCGAGGCGCAGGAGCTTTTCTTGCCTGAGGTAATGAGGGCCGCAAACGCCGCAAAGGTAGCGCTGAATTTGGTCATACCAGCAATAGAGAGCAGGGGCGGAGCCGCCAGGGCAGGCAAGGGAAGAATCGCAATCGGGTCGCTGGGTCCGCATGACATCGGTAAGACGCTTGTTGCAGCAATGCTCGTCTCGGATGGCTTTGACGTGCTTGATCTCGGGACCATGCTAACGCCCGATAAGGTGCTGGGGATCGCAAACAGCGTGCAGATCGTCGGCCTTTCGGTCCTGCTCACTTCCGACGTGAGAAAAGCCGCAGAAATAATAAAGAAGGTCAAGGCCAACAACGCCTCAGTCAAGTTCATGGTCGGCGGTGCAGCCATGAGTGAAAAGGTCGCGACGGATATAGGGGCGGATGCTTACGGAGTAGACGCAAAGGAAGCGGTCAGGATAGCGAGGGAGATGCTCGGGGGGAGTAGGAATTGATTAAGATAAAGACGACGGTGATTGGCAGCCACCCCGTCACAGGTTCGGGGCTTGAAGCCATCGAGAGCGCGGTCAGGGATCAGATCGGGGCAGGGATCGAGATCATTAGCGACGGGCAGACAAGGAAGGATATGGTCGCATACTTCGCTGACCATATACCAGGATTCGAGATCAACGACGGAAGGACGATGATCAAAGGGAAGGTCAGCCCGCCAGAGGATACCCCACTGGTGCAAGACCTCATCCACGCAAAAAGGATCTCTTCAGGAACTTGTGAGGTCAAGGCCATAATAACAGGCCCTGTGACGATGGCTTTCTTCTCGGAGCTCACGCCTAGCGCGCCATACAGCGGTTTCCGTGATGAAAAATTGTATACCGACATCGGAGAGGCGCTTGCGGTCGAGGCTGAGATCATAAGCAAGCACGGCTTCACAACATTCCAGTTTGATGAGCCCAGCTTCTCGATAGGAGCCCCAATGGACCTTGCCAAGAGGGCACTTGAGGCTCTCACCTCCAATGTAAAGGGTGTTAAGGCGCTGCACGTCTGCGGCAACCTGAAGAGGTCGTTTCGGGAGATAGTGAGGATAGAGGGAATAGACATCCTCAGCTTAGCCTTCAAGGATAACCCGGGCAACTTCGATGCAGTGGACAGGAAAGCGATCGTGGATCATGGGAAGAAGCTCGGTGCTGGATGCGTGAGCTCTATGGAGAATCGGGTCGAGGAAAAGGGCGCAATAAGGCAGCTGTTGGACAGGCTTTTTGCAGCCTACGAGCCTGAAAATATAGCATGGGCACACCCCGACTGCGGATTGCGGGCTCTGGACAGGGCGGTTGCCGTCGGAAAGCTGAGGGAAATGGTTAAGGCAGTCAGGGAGGCGGAGGCGGAGATGAAATGAGGGCGCCGCCATACGTGCTGGGGGACGCCAGATTCGGGGTCGTCGGTAAGCCAGTCCTCATCGGGAGCCTCTTCTACAGAGGCGACAAGAAGGTCTCCGATCACCGAACCGGCAAGGTAGATAGGAGGAGAGTCGAGGGCGAATTGGAGACCGCAGAGAGGATTGCGAGGCGCGTGGGGTTGCCGCATGCCATCGATGTGATCGCGGAGACGCCCGAGGCGATGTGTAATTACATCAGCATGCTCTCTGACTTGACAGGGAGCCCGCTTCTGATCGGCGGCCTCAACGAGGAGTCCCGGGTCGCAGGCTACAGGAAGGCTCTCGAAATAGGAATCAGCCCGAGATGCGGCGTGAACTCGGTGGCAATGTGCACATCCGAGACGGAGCTTGCGGAGCTGAGCGCGAACAGGATCAGGTTTGCCATAATACAAACCCTTGACCCGTCGGCAGTCTACCCAGAAGAGAAGCTGGCGCTGCTAAAGGACTCCCTCCTGGGGAGGTGTGAATCCGCCGGGATCGAAGGGGCTGCTGTCGATGTCGGAATAATCGACTTCACCAGCACGCACCTCGCAGTCGAGTCTATGAAATTGATAAGGAAGGAACTGGGACTGCCGTGTGGATGCGCGCCGTCGAATGCAGCCTACCAGACGCTACTCAAGAAGAGGGTTTCCAAGAAGAGCGCGAGGGCGATCAATGCAGCCCTAAACACAATGGTGCAGCTCGGAGGCGCGGATTTCATTATCTACGGCCCCCTCAAGGCATCAACCTACATATTCGAGGCAGTGGCAGTAGTCGAGGCGATTAAGGCTTACGGAGCCAGGCTTTCAGGAGAGGGGTCGGTCGAGAAGGATCACCCCCTCTTCAAGTTCCTGCCGAAGCTCGGCTGATTGTTGATCTAGAGAAGCATAAATAGAGCATAAGAGCGATTATCAAACAGGAGTGAGCTGAAATGCCTCTCGCATGTGTACTTGTCCACTGCAAGCCAGGCAAGGATCCGTATGCCCTAGAGAAGATAAAGGAGATGAAAGATGTGAAGAGGGCTTTCGAAACGCTTGGCGCTTTCGACATTGTCGCCGAGTTTGAGTTCAAGAACCTGGAAAAGCTAGGCGTTGCAGTTTATGAGATAGCCAAGATAGACGGCGTCGTGTCGACTGAGACGCTGATCGAAACGCTCCTGTGAGGTTGTAAAGATGATCCAAGTGTGCATACTTATGAACGCAGAGAAAGTCTCGATATTGGACGTGGTGAAGAAGCTGGAGAAAATACCAGGAGTTGTAGAAACATTCCCTACTTTTGGGAGGTTCGACATAGTCGCATTCTGCGAAGTCGAAAAGAGGGAAGACATCACCCCCCTCATCAGGAAGATAAATGCGATCGAAGGAGTCTACAAGACCGAATCGCTAATTGAGCTCTGATCCTGGAGCCGTTTCCCTTTTTTGGTGTCTTAAGATGGATGGGTATGCGGAGCTCCAGATGGTAGTGGATCCGTGGTACAGATCGCTCGGGGATCCAGAGGGGGCCCAAATCCAGGTGCTAACGAGGCTGACCGGCGGATACTCCAAAACCGGCTATGGCCGGGCTTATTGTGACGGGCCAGTTTCGGATGTTGCGGAGTACAGGCGGCGGTTCCCCGTTGTTGATTACGAGGGCCTGAAACCTTGGCTCGAGAGGGTGAAGAACGGACAACACCAGGAGCTCCTGAGCGAGCCGGTGGTCAGATGGGCAATGACCAGGGGGACAACCGGATCCGCCAAGCTGATCCCTGCAACCAGGACGCATCTTGAGCAGGTCCTAATGGTAGGCGCGAGGGGCCTTGTTAACCATGGTTTGCGAACGGGGGACCGAAAGCTCCTGAAGGGCGGCGTCTTGAACCTCAACTTCCCTTCTGTAGTCGATTCAGAGGAAACGGGAGGGGGGAGGATAGAGTACGGGTACAGTTCAGGGACTTATGCGAAGTATAACCCGCGGCTCGGCAGGGTCGGGCTCGTCCCACCACAGGAGGAGATCGACGAGCTTGGAAGCGGGATAAGCAGGAAGGACTGGGAGAAGAGATTCGAGCTTGTGTACCAAAGGTCGAAAGGGACGGGCGTCAGATCGGTGATGGGCGTAACAAATGTGATCACCGCTTTCGGGAGGTACCTTAAGAAGAGGCATGGTCTAGCGCCAAAGGACGTTTGGGCGCTAAGCGCAGCCTTCTGCACCAGCCTACCGAAGATACATACTTACCATGCTCCCAGGATAAGGGCGCTGTACGGGAATGTCAGCGTCGTTGAGATGTACACAGCTACTGAAGGTGTCTTTGCGCAGCAGCTAGACAACAACCCCTACGTTGTCCCGAACTACGACACGTATTTCTTCGAGGTCATGAAGGGGAAAGAGGTGAAGATGCTGCATGAGCTGAAAAGGGGGGAATGGGGCAGGTTGGTCGTATCTTCATGCCTATTCCCAAGGTACGAGATCGGCGACTACATCGAATGCGCAGGCAAGAACTACTTCAGGGTCTTCGGGAGGGCTAGCAAAAAGGTGCTTTTGGAGCACTTGCTATTCAACATTTTCACAGGGAGGATAATCAGGGCTTAGGGACCCGCCTCCTCCCCAGCAGCCCGAACAATATCACCACTATCCCGAGCAGGATGATCATTACGGGCCAGAGATCCGTGCTGAAGGAGTAAAACCCAGACAGCCCGATCAGCGATATTATGGCCCCGCCGATCACCATTCCGATGAACGGGAACATGCCCCTGCTCCTGAGAGAATGGTAAAGACCCAAGAGCACCAACAGGACCCCGAGCCCGACCATGAAACTAGGCCACCATTTGGACCAAGCGATCTGGCCGCTGGTGGCAAGATAGAAGGTCACACCCAGCCAAATCAGGACGCCCCCGCCGAAAAGCGCACCAGAAACGCTACCTTCCCTCTCTTTCTCCTCCTGCTTTTCTCCTTCCTTCTCGCCTTTTTCCTCCTTCTCGCGCTTCTCGCCCTTTTCCGCCCTTCGATGGCGGGCTTGCGGGGATGGGACGGCCTGAGCGGTTGAGATCGGGCTGCCGCATTTCGGGC
>JARYLH010000058.1 GCA_029907755.1 Candidatus Methanosuratincola sp. | reverse complement strand
GCATACTTTAAGAGGATCTTCCGCTCAGGTATGCCGCTCGCCCTTGCTGCCATTATATAGTCCTGCCTGAGCACTTCAAGCATACCCGCCCTGAGAAGACGCGTGTTGTATGCGAGATTAGCCAAGGTCAAAACTGTGGCTGGCATCGCCAGATGGGCTAGCTCGTCAAGCAAGGGGTTTTGGATCCCAAAAACAGGCCATAGCTGGGGTGCGCCGTGGGCACCTGCAGAAGGCAGCCAACCGAGCTGGTATGAGAACAACAGAATGAATATGATGCCCAGGAAGAAGACTGGGAACGATACGCCGGCGATCGATATGCCAGAGAAGAGGTAATCGAACCAAGACCTCTGCTTCACCGCAGAGTAAACCCCGATCGGTATCGAAATTGCGAATGCAAGCAATATCGAGACCAGCTGGAGTTTGAGCGTCTCCCAGAAGTAGATCGATATGATCTCGTTCACAGGCCTGCCACCATAAAGGGACTTCCCGAAGTCGAAATGGAGGAAGTGGTCAAGCCATCGGACATACTGAACCGGTATTGGGTCATTTAGCCCGTAATACTCCCTCAAGAACTGCCTTTGAGCCTCTGTGATGCTTGGGTTCCCTGCGGTCGCAATCTGTATCGGGTCACCCGCGGCATACATCACGAGGAAGACGACGATCGATATCCCTAAAATGAGCGGTATCATGTATAGGAGTCGTCTTATAACATACTTTACAAGACCCATACCAATCAACGATTGATAATTTCTATTACTATTTAAGGTTATCTTGGGGGCTTTTTCCTATTTTTGCCTTGAGCCTTTCAACAACATCTGTCCCTGCACCCCTTATCAAAATGGATTTGCTCCGATCAAACCTGCCCCTCAGCAAAACGATCGAAGAGGTGCCCACTCCGAGCGATTTTGAGAGCTGCTTTAAGACAGACGTGTTTGCCCTCCCCTGCTCTGCCTTCTCCCTCGTCTCCACCACCAAAAGGCCCCCTTCGATCGAGATTGAATCTCTTTTTGAATTGGGCTTGACCAGAATCTCGAGGATTATCCCGTCTTTGGTCTCTCTCAATGTGCCCACTGACAGAAGCGGATCTTTCCGATAAGTTAAATGTTTTCGGTTATTTTTCTTGATGGATGGCGCTCGAAATATAAAAAGCCTTAAAGGAAGAAGTTATCTCTGTGGTTTTATGGGGAGCTGCAAGGGATGCAAATGGTGGAGACCGGACTACTTCTTTGACAATTTGGGCGAGTGCGAGAAGAAATCCGGGATATGCCCAGAAAACAAGGATTCATGCGAGATGTATGAGGAGAAATCGGAAACCGAATTCTGCTGGTGTAGGGACTGCAGGATCACTTTTCACGCCTCGGAGAGAGACCTCCACAGAGGGCACGACTTCTTCTGCAGGACCAGAGTCGACCAAGATGCCCATGAATACACGAGCACGGGGGACTGACAATTAACATGGATCTAAACTTCATAATTGGAGGGCCGCAGGGAGGAGGGATCGAGACTGCAGGCCTGCTGGCGGTGAAAGCCTTGGCGATGCACGAACTCGAGGTCTTCGCCGACCGAGAATACCACTCAAACATAAAGGGGAAGCACAGCTACTCGCACATTCGGGCATCCGACGAACGGATCAGCAGCATCAAATATCCCGTGGACTTTGTCGGGGCTCTTGACGTCGAAACCATTGCCACGCATTATAAGGATCTGAGACCGGGGGGCGTACTCATCCACGACGCCGCCCTACTCGATAAACCAATCACAAAGCTTCCCCCCATGGAAAAGGAGAGGCTCGAGAGGCTGAGAGCAGAGTTAGAAGTTGGGAACGTAGGCACCACAGTTAAGGAGTTGGACGAATGGTTGGAGAGGGGCGGGAAGGTAGTCCTTCCATTCCCGTTCTCGAGGATCATAACAGAGAGGGCGAAACTGGCTTCGCCTATGATAGAGAAGGCTATGAACACTGCGATTGCCACAGTGCTCTTGAGGGGTGCCGGGATCCCGTTAGACACGATACGCGAGGCGATTGATTCGCTCTTCATGGAAAAAGCCGAAGCCAAGGAATTGAACAGGGCGGTTGCAAGTGCGGTCAGCGATGGCTTCGACGAGGTTTCTCGAACCAAAGAGATGGGCACTAGAAGCGCTATTGGAAAAGTACCCGCCCGCGGGAAGAGGATGCTTGTAGCCGGGAACGACGCCGTTGCGATAGGGAAGCTGATTGGCGGACTCAGGTTGCAGACGTACTATCCCATAACCCCTGCCGCAGACGAATCCTTTGTGATTGAGCAGCACTCCAGCCTCTTTGATCCGGAAGGCGAGCTTGTGGGCTCACCGATTGTGATACAGGCGGAGGACGAGATCTCTGCAATATGCATGGCGATTGGAGGGGCGCTGACTGGCGTTAGGGCTGCGACTTGCACAAGCGGACCAGGCTTCTCATTGATGGTCGAGGGGATTGGGTGGGCAGGAATGAATGAAGTCCCAGTGGTGATCACATATTACCAGAGGGGAGGGCCGTCGACGGGTCTGCCTACCCGGCATAGTCAGTCAGATCTGCTCTTTGCGACTAGTTCAGGGCATGGCGAGTTCGCTAGGATCGTACTGGCGTCTGGCAGCCATGAGGAGACACTGTACGATGCCGTGAAGTGCATGAACCTTGCAGAAAAGTATCAAGTCCCGGTGATCCACCTCCTCGACAAGGGGATAGCCAACTGCGTGACGGCGATCAATCCCCCCACCTTAGGAAAGATTGAGCGCGGAAAGCGCATCGGGAAGGGGGCGTGGGAGTACAGGAGATTTGCTTTTGGTGACGATCCTGTCTCGCCAAGGGCTTTCCTAGGCGAGGAGCTGATGTGGTACACCGGGGACGAGCATGACGAGTCGGGTCACATCTCGGAGGATCCGGAGAACAGGAGGAGGATGTATGAAAAAAGGATGTCCAAGAAGGAGAAGATCCTTAGGGAAGTCCCAGACGAGGATAAGGCAGTCCTGTTTGGCGATGAGAATTTCGAAGACCTCCTGGTCACATGGGGAGTGACTACAGGAGCTGCTCTCGATGCGCTCACGGAGCTGCGGGCAACAGGTTCCAAGATAGCAGTGCTCCAGGTCAGGATGATGGAGCCATTCCCTGACGGCTTTTTGTCAAAGTTCCTCTCGAAGGCGAAGAGCGTGATGGCTCTCGAGGCGAACTACATCGGGCAGCTCGCAGAGTTGATCGAGTGGAACACGGGCTTCGAGGTCAAGAACAGGATTTTGAAATACACCGGGAGGCTGATAACGCAAGACGAGGTTGTCAACGCCTACATGCGCATAAAGGGCGGCGAGGAGAGGGTCGTCCTCACGGGGGGCGAGTGAGATGTCATCGGACTGGAACAGCGGAGTCTGGCCTGACTGGTGCCCTGGCTGCGGGAACTTCGGAATCTTCACAGCCCTCAAGGGGGCGCTCTCTGAGCTGGGGATTAGCAGGGAAAAGATGGTCTTGGTCTCGGGTATTGGGTGCAGCGGCAAGATACCGCACTTTGTCAAAGTTCCAGGGGTTCACACGCTCCACGGGAGGGCAATACCGTTCGCGACCGGCATAAAGGTCTCGAATCCCGATTTGAAAGTGATCGTCCACGGAGGGGACGGCGACCTCCTCGGGATAGGCATGGGACACCTGATAGCGATGGGGAGGAGGAACCCGGAGATACTCGTTGTGATACACAACAACGGCGTCTACGGACTCACCAAGGGGCAGGCATCACCTACGCTGCAGCTCGGTAAAAAGACGAAATCATTGGCTTTCCCTAACATAAACAGCGCTGTGAACCCGATCCTACTCGGAATCGCATCAGGGTACACGTTCCTAGCTAGGAGCTATGCCTACAACATCGAACACTTGAAGGCATGCCTGAAGCAAGGGATTTCGCACAGTGGCGCAGGAATCCTCGAGGTTATCCAGCCCTGCCCGACCTGGAACAACATAGTTACGATGGACTGGGTCGAAAAGAACACCTACTACCTCAAGGACTGGGATCCGGTCGTGAAGGACGATGAGGACGCTGTCAAGAAGGCCCAAGGCATTATTGGCATAGAGGCGGGTGAGAAGAAGGCGCTTGGCATCATCCTTACCGATAGGCGAAAAGACCCATTCGGCAAAAGGCTCGCATCAGTCTACAAACGCTATGCGACAGAACCGCCAGCCGCACAACAAGTGGATAAAGGCGGCGCGCCATTATCAATTGATCTAGAGAAGACGTTCCATAAATTCTATATCCACTAACACGTCCATTTTTTATGTGTCTGGCACAAGATATTAGCGGGGATATTTTTGGATCATGTTGGAGACACGTATCCGAAACTTCGCGCTGCAGGAATTCAGGCAGCGCCCGTATTTCTGAACCGCGATGCTACAATCGAGAAGATGGAAGGATTAGTGTCGGAAGCCGCAGGGAAAGGGGCAGACCTCGTCGTCTTTGGGGAGAGCTTCGTACCAGCGTTCCCCTTATAGAATATGGTGTACCCGCCGATGGATCAGCAGATCTTCTTCCGGAGGCTCTTCGACAACGCCCTGGAGATCCCCAGCCCCCAATTCGAAAAGATCGCCGGAATCGCGAGGGAGAACAATGTGTTTCTCTCGGTGGGCGTTACCGAGAAAGCCCCATACAGCATGGGCACCATGTGGAACTCCAACCTGCTATTTGACAGGATGGGAAGGTTGGTAAACCACAGGAGAAAGCTCGTCCCCACATGGGCTGAAAAGCTTACCTGGGCTAACGGAGATGCAGCTGGGCTGGAGCCCGAAAGGACCGAGATCGGAAGGATCGGGGTGCTCATCTGCGGCGAGAACACAAACCCACTTGCGAGGTACGCGATGCTCGCGCAGGGCGAGCAGATACATATCGCGACTTATCCGCCCGCTTTCCCGTTCAAGCACCCAGGTGCCTCCAATAACTATGATCTGACAGAGGCCATCAGGATCAGGTCAGCAGCCCACTCTTTCGAGGGGAAGGTTTTCAACATCGTCGTGTCGTGCGCTCTGGACGAAAGTTCAATCGAGGAGCTCTCGATGGGAAACATGGAGATCAAAGAGATCCTTGAGAAGACCCAAAAGCGGCTACCATGATACTTGGTCCCCAAGGAGAATATCTGTGCGATCCACTTGTCGGAAAGGAAGGGATAATCGCTGCAGAGATAGATATGTCGAGGAGCATAGAGCACAAGCAGGTTCATGACATCATAGGGTATTACAACAGGTTCGACATTTTCAGGCTTGAGGTAGACAAGTCCCCAAAACTGCCTTTGTGGCGCAGGGAGATTCCTGTAAGGGAAAAAAAGGATCGGGGGTATGAGGGGACCGATGAAATGGGCGCTGAAGGCGCCCCGGATGGCCTTTGAAGGAGAGGCAGGGGAAAGCCCTCTGGAGAGATGAGATCTCCAGTCTAAATTTTTCGGTTTAGCATTGACCCCGCAGCAAGCACTACAGTGGCAATGCCTTCTGCTTTATTTTGACTGCGTTGTATTCGCAGACCTCATAGCAGGCGTAGCACCTAATGCACTTCGAATCGTCCACCACGGGATATTCCACTATCTCAATTGCCCCCTCTGGGCAGATCCCCGCACACTCACCGCACTTTACGCAACGGCTTTTGTCAAAGGAAATTTTTGGGACGAGGCGCTTTACCACGGATCCAAACCTCAGGGAGAGATCCCGGAGAAACGTGGAAGGTATCTTGAATTCATAGTTGGGCAGCGGGCCCCCAATCACCTCGATCTCGTCCTCACTCGTGGGACCTATCCCGCGGCGAATGCCCTCCCTAATGTGCGGCACGCAAAGCGGATCGATGCCCGCCATCCTGAATGCAACCATGTCAAGTGCAAGCGCATCCCGGCTGGCAAGTATTTTTGAAACGCGCCGGACTCTTCCGAAGGATGGACCATTCCCGTCCATGCAGACAATTGCATCCATGAGGTTTAGGTCCACCCTTTCGCGTATGTACGAATAAACATCCATCATGACCTTTGCCATCTTTTCCGGCGTATTGCCTATGGTATGGAGCTTTGACTTGCTCGCCCCCTGTATGCAGCCGAAAGACAAATTCTTCACGGCGCCCGTCATCACCGTCTGTACGTGTGTCTTCAGCTTGGGGACATTTATGATCCTGTGCTCCAGAACATGCTTTGAGAAGGGAACGGAGGCGACGAGTTCGCCGTTTATCTGACCGATCACAGGCGGTTGCCCCTCGAAGTCCAAGAATTCCCCTCCAGCCTCGAGAACCGCCTTCATCATGCCTGTGTCCTCAAAGACCGCCCTTGCTTTCCCCGGGTACGCATTGCCTGGCGAGTCCCCGACGCATGCCCGGCACCCTTTCCCTTTAAGAAACCCTATCAATGCAGAGACTATCCCGGGATCCGTTGTCACTCCTTCGTCTGACGTCTTTGAGTTTAGCATGTTCGGCTTGATCAAATAGCTTGAGCCTTCTTTTGGATTCCAGCCCAATGAGGCGAGCGCGCTGCTGACAGCGGCAACATAATCTCCCGAGAACTCGACAATTGTTACATTGTATTTCAAGCTAAAGATCTCCGAACAGATGTCCTGAGAAGAAGGGAAAAAATAGGAAGATTTAACGGTTTTCCTAAGCGGTTCGCATATGCCGCTGCACTACGTAAATCTTCTTACGCATGTCCTTCCAATCCGGGATCTCCTTTATCATCCCGCTTTCCCTGAGGGACTTTATTGCGTATTTCACAGTTCGGGTAGGGATGGAGGTTTTCTTCCGGATGTCACTTTGGGTTGCAGGCCCTTCTAATGCTATAATTTCAAGTACCTTGGCGACTGTAAAAGGCAGCTGCCTAGCAAACTAAATCCCCCATTTTCTGGACCTCAAGTTTTGAGGGTTGTTTTCCGCTTAAAAGGCTTATGATCGGTGCAAAGGATCTTCGCCAGGGCACGTAAAATCAGAAATCCTCGCTTAGGCGGCATCTGAAGGGACGGGTTTCATCCCGCACCGCCAGTACCGGATTCAGAGATCTTTGAGAGGGTTTCAACGAATGTCCTTACCTCGGACTTGGTGTTGTAGAGGTACACGGATGCCCTGACTGACCCGGTCCCGATCCTCAAAACTTCCTTCATGAGCGGGAGCGCACAATGGTGTCCAGAGCGGACCATTATCCCGGCGGCACGGTCAAGGTCAATCGCCACATCATGCGGATCCATCCCTTCGACGTTGAAGGAAATGATCCCATTACGCCTTTTAGGGTCGATTGATCCGTAGATCTTTAGCTTGCGGTTCCCTTTCATGCCTTCCAACATTTCCCTAGTAAGCTCCGCCTCATGCGCCTCAATGTTTTCCATCCCGATATCCATCAGGTATTCTGCGGCTGCCCCCATCCCGATGACTTCAGCTATTGCTGGTGTCCCAGCCTCAAACCTATAAGGCCCGGCCCTGAGGGCATAATAGTCTACACCGACATCTTCAATCGATCCTCCGCCGATGCACAGTGGCTCGAGATCGCCCTGAAGGTCTTTTCTGATGTAAAGAGCCCCTGCCCCGGTTGGTCCGCACATCTTGTGCCCAGAAAAGGCAAGAAAGTCGCAGCCGATCCTCTTCACATCAATGCGCATATGTGGGACGGATTGGGCACCATCCACGAGCAGGAGTGCCCCATTCTCCCTGCAGACTTTTCCGATCTCTTCGACGGGGTTCCTCACGCCAAGCACATTCGAAACGTGCGTCATTGAGACAAGCTTGGCTCCTTTTTCTATCTCGCCATGGATCTCTGAAAGGTTCAAATCCCCGAGAGCATCTGCTCCGATCACTCTGAGATCGATCCGCCTCCGTGCCTTTTCCCTGAGCCAGATTATGTAGTTGGAGTGGTGCTCTTGGATAGTCGTAATTACCTTGTCGCCAGGACGCAGATTCAAGCCAGATGCCACAAGGTTCATCGCCTCAGAGGTGTTTCTGACGAAGATTATCTCTTCAGGATTGGCGTTTATGAGTCTGGCAAGCTTCTTCCTTGCAGCCTCGATCTCGTCTGTTGCACGCCTGGATGCGGCGTAGATCCCCCTGCCCACATTGGCGCGGTAATCCCGGTAGTATTCAAGCATCCTTGCCAGTACGGGCTCAGGCGTCAGGCTTGAGGACGACGAATCCAAGTACACGCGACCAGGCCGGATAAAAGGGAAATCCTTGCGGACAGCTTCGACATTCAGCATGGCAATTATCTCCAAAGACTGCATAAAATGATCGGGCACACAGGATAAAAAGCTGTGCATTATAGATCCTGAATCTGGCTTCAGCCAGTTCAAAGCTTCATAACAACATCCAATATTTTCGGATTAGCAACGCTTATATCCCAACATTATAGAGATGGATTCACGTGGAGGAGATTGGATGGGTAGAACTGGAGTGCTTTTAGCGATCGCTGTGATAGGATACTTCATTGGTGTGGCCGGGTATTACCTTCTCAAGAATCTGTCCCCCTGGCTTGCCCAAGTCCTGCCAATGCTCTTGCAGGCGGAGTGGGTCATTTCAGGGCTTTTCGGAGCCATATTCGCGGTCATACTAGTTGTGATTTGGTCCTACACAACTAAAGAGTGAGTGGCACAGTAAACGGAACCTCACTTTTTATCAAACCAATTCAGCTTAGTTTATCTTTTGAATCAGCTGCTTGTCATCAATCTCCATAGAGCGTTCGGAAGGCTTTGAGGAAAGCTGGTACTGTATCGCCCAGAAATTCTCTGGGCTGTACCTAGAGTCGATCACTGTGCAGTCGAACCCGAATATGTCGAGCAGCCCGTAGAATATGAACCCCCAGATCATGGGAGGGACTGGGAACCCCCTGT
>JARYLH010000057.1 GCA_029907755.1 Candidatus Methanosuratincola sp. | reverse complement strand
TCCTCTCATCCGAGACCAGACAAGTCGAACGCCCAAACCCATAGGTGAGAAACAGGTCTATCAACTGGTCCACAAACTCTATTTCAAGGCTGGACTGCTGAAACACAACAGCGACCACATCTATGACCTCAAAGTTCACAGCATACGCAAGTATTTCAAGACTCAGCTGATGGCCCTTGGTGTTCAATCCGACTATGTGGACTACATGATGGGCCACACCGTGGACACATACCATGACATCCAAAGCCTAGGCGTTGATAAACTACGCAATATATACGCCAGCGCAGGCTTGAGCATAAGGCCTAAAACCAAAACCAGCAAGATCGAACTCATAAAGGAATACGTTAGGGCCTTAGGCGTTAACCCTGAATCGGTTTTAACCAGAGAAGCCCTATCGCAGCCAGCTAGAACATACGTCACTACCCAGGAACGGGAAGACTATCAACTGAAGGTTCTAAGCCAAGCCTTAAAAGAAGCATTAAAGCGCGAGTTGCTCTCAGAGAAACAGAATGAGGACAGTACTTATTCAGCTCTGGAGCGGTGAGTTCGGGCAGCCCCACCACTGATTGCCTCGGTATTTTTCTATAAAATTAAGCATCTAAAAAATTGAAAAATTTAGAGGCTTTGCAGCCTCTTGATCCTCTCTTGCTTTTCTGCTGCAAGTTTTGCTAACGTCCTCTTGACGTTGGGCAAAAAGCCAAGTTTTTCCATGCTATCTTCATAGAACTTCTTGGTCTTGCTCTCGATCTCAATTGCCTTCTTGACGTTTTCCTTCTCTTCTGAGGATATGGTTGCATCAAATTTGTAATTGTCGCTGTCTATGCCTGTTATGGCCTCCAGGATCATCTCCTGCATTTCCATACGCTTCGTCCTTTCAAGCACCTGCTTATTCTTCTTGGAGGCATTCGCGAATTCGCAAAAGGTCTTCTGCAGATCCGGTGAAAGCTTTTTGGCTGCCCCATCATAGAAATTGGAGGTCGCCTCCTCGAGCTCCGAAGCGAATTTAAGTATGGCACCGAATGTCCCCAGCTGCATCTTAGAACCACCTGGATATGATGACCTTCTTCTGGGTGTAGAACTCTACTGCATCCATCGCTTGGGCATGGAGGTCTCCAAAGAACGACTCCTTCCATCCGCTGAACGGGAAGAATGCGATCGGGGCTGCGACTCCGATGTTCACTCCGATGTTGCCCGCTTCCGTCCTGTACCAGAACTCCCTTGCATGTTTGCCGTTGCTGGTGAAGATTGAAGCAGCATTACCGTAGATCGAAGAATTCGCAAGCTCGATTGCCTCGTCGAGCGATTCGGCTTTCCTTATGCACATGAATGGGCCGAACACCTCCTCTTTGAATATTGTCATGTCCGGAGTCACCTCATCGAATATTGTCGGGCCAATGAAATACCCGTTGGGATACTTGTCGCACTTGAACTTCCTTCCGTCGAGCAGGAGCTTGGCGCCTTCTTCTACGCCCTTCTCAATGTACTCGATTACTTTGTCCAGCTGACCCTTCGATGCAAGCGGACCCATCTGCGTCTCTGGATCGAGACCGTACCCGATCTTAACTTTGGATGCCGCCTCGACGAGCGCCTTCTTGAATGGCTCGTATGCCTCCCCCACGGGTATGAAGTTTTCCCCTGCCAGGCATCTCTGCCCTGTGCAGCCACATGCCGAAGTGATGCATGCGGCGATCGTGTTCTTCATGTCCGCGTCAGGCATTATCACGATGAAGTTCTTAGCCTGACCCTGGCACTGTGCCCTCATACCTGTCTCGGCAGCCTTCTTGTAGATGTGCCTGGCCACGGGGGTGGAGCCGACGAAAGAGACTGCCTTCACATCGTAGCTCGACAAGAGCACGTCAGAGACGTTCCTGCTACCGTTTACCAGGTTAATCACTCCTGGCGGGAACCCTGCCTCTTCAGCCAGCTCAATGATCCTCTTTGCAGTGAGCGGCACCTGGCTTGAAGGCTTTAGTATGAAGGTGTTTCCACAGGCTACTGCGAGTGGTAAGAACCAGAGAGGGATCATCGCTGGGAAGTTGTAAGGCGTGAGCCCGACACAGACTCCCAGAGGCTCTCTAACATAGGCCTCGTCTATCCCCTTTGCCACATCCTCTTCGATGTCCCCTACCATCATCATAGGGATGCCGCAAGCCAGCTCCACGGTCTCTATGCCCCTCTTCAGGTCACCCCTTGCCTCGTCAAGGATCTTTCCATGCTCTTTCACCATGATCTCAGAGATCTCCTCGAAATTCTGATCAAGCAGGCTCCTGAATTCGAAGAGGTATCTGACTCTTGTGGATGGGGGCGTGCACCTCCACTCCCAAAATGCCTCTTTCGCTGCTTTGATGGCTTCCTTGACCTCATCGTTTGTCGACTTTGGTACCTTCGCAAGAACTTCCAAGGTTGCTGGGTTTACGACATCCAAGGTTTCAGTGCTGCTGGACTCAACCCATTCTCCATTTATGTAATTCTTCAATACCTCGACCAATTCTAATCCTCCATTTTGCAATTGCTTCTCCTATGGTCGTAGTTTTAAGTGAAACTTCCTTTATGGTATTTAAACTTTTATCATGAACTAAAATAATCTGTAATTATAAACCACTTTTAATGTGGTTCTCTTGACCGGATCGCCTTTTATAATTGAAGTTTAATTAAATCAACAGGCGAGAACCTTGAAATCGATCCGTGCAGAAGACTTGATTGTTATACGGCTAGATGAGGGCGAAGAGGTGATCTCCTCACTCAAGGCTGTTGCCAAGGATGAAAGGATTCATTCGGCGGTCATTCTTTCCTTCGTCGGTGCGTTGAAGTATTCCAAGGTAATAGTTAGAAAGGGTGTCGAAAAAGAGATCAGCCTTCATGTAGAGGCCGTAGGGAACGGGAACATGACCGCCCTCAATGGGGAGCCTTTCGTCCATCTCCATGTTGCTTTAGGGAACGATGACGGATCGTGGGTGGGGCACCTCCTGAAGGGCATCGTTGATATCTTCTGCGAGGTGGCTCTGCAGCCAATGCCTTTTGAGGTTTGTCGGGCATACGATTCCGATTTGGCTGAAAAGGGCGTCACGGTGCCGTTCCGCCTCGAATTGGGGTGAGTCAGTTGGCAATACTCTCTGATACCACAATACTGCGCTACATTGACGAGGGTATATTGAAGATTTCGCCTTTCTCAAGCGACTCCTTATCGCCTTCGGGGTACGACTTAAGGGCCGGGCTGGATGTGGAAATCCCGAGCGGCCATCAGACCCTTGTCCATACGCTAGAGAGGGTCGAACTCCCCCCATCTATTGCAGGTGAGCTTTTCATCAGATCCTCCTTTGCCCGTGAGGGTATTTTGGGGAGCTTTGCGTTCGTCGACCCAGGGTTCAAGGGGCAGCTCACAATTTCGGTTGCGAACCTGGGTCGGAAGGATGTTAGGATCTCAAAAGGGGAACGCCTAGTCCAAATTGTCTTCAATGAGCTGAACATGCCTTCTTCGCGTCCATATTCGGGGAAATACCAGGACAGCAAGGGGGTAGTGGGCAGCAAAAGATTTTCAATAGATATGTAAAATTTATAACGCAATTGCCGTTTAAAATTATATCGCCTATGGAGATGACCAGGATGAGTGAGGAGACCCGCTATGAATATCTCAAGCGCCAGATACGCGCAGTCGAGTTTCTTAGGCTTACAAAAAGCGTTAAGTCATACCAAGAGATGATGAAGCTTACTGGCATTCCGATAACTGTGCTTAATCGTTACGTCAAGGGGCACATCTTGCCAAGCCCTGAGCGGGCCACCTCGATACTAGATAAACTGGAGAAGGGGTACGATGTCACCAGCCATATCATGGATAAGATCTCGTTTGATAAGGGTGGATTCTTGGACAACACGAAGGTTCTCGGCGATACCCTGCTTTTGAGGTATGTTGCCGATCACGTGGTCCAGAGGCTCGCAGGGAGAAGGGTCAGCAAAGTACTCACGGTTGCTGTAGATGGAATTCCACTCGCTGTCCATATCGCGTCCGCTTTCAGCGTCCCGATTCTGTACGCGAAGAAAGACAAGGAGATCGGTGTATCGAACTTTATTGAGGAGACCTACACCGTCTCAAAGGCAGGCATTCAGGTCTCGCTTTACCTGCCGAAGGACGGGATCGAGAAGCGAGACAGCGTTCTGATAACCGACGATGTGGTCCGATCCGGCGAGCAGCTTAAAGCGTTAGTCAACATGGTCAAGAGGAGCAAGGCCGAGATCGCGGGGGTATTTGTCTTGATTGCAGTTGGAGAAAAATGGAAGAAGGAGATCGACGATTCAGCGAACTATCCTGTTTATTCGATTGTTACCCTGCCTGAAAAGGAGTGAAAGGTCGTATGGAGGGTGTGCCACTCCTCTCTCGGTTATGATTGCCGATACCAGTTGCCTTGGAGTCAGATCGAAGGCTGGATTGATCACCTCTGTGCCCTCTGGGGCAATCCGCACCCCGCGGATGTGGGTCACTTCAGATGGCGCCCTCTCCTCAATGGGCACGCCGTCCGGTCTCGCGTTGAGGTCTATTGTCGAGAGCGGCGCCGCGACATAGAACGGGATATTGTGGTGCTTGGCTAAAGCAGCCAAGCCGTAAGTTCCAATCTTGTTGACGACGTCGCCGTGCCTGGTAATCAGATCCGCGCCGACGATTACCTTCTTCACGAGCCCCTTCTTCATTACGTATGCCGCCATGTTGTCCGTTATCAGCTTGAAAGGGATCTTCTCTTGCTTCAACTCGAATGCAGTAAGCCTGGCGCCTTGGAGCAGAGGTCTCGTCTCGCACGCGTATACGACGAACTTCTTGCCTTCTTCGTGGGCGGTCCGTATCACGCCGAGTGCCGTTCCGTGCTCGACGCACGCGAGCGCTCCTGCATTACAATGAGTGAGGACTCCGTCTCCGTCGGAGATCAGCGCAGCCCCATTCTTTCCGATGTCTCTGCAAACTGCCGCATCCTCCTCTGCAATCGCCAAGGCTTCGTTTATTACCTTCTCTTTGAGGGCGTTGCTGCTTTCCTTTGGCGACTCTTCCCAGACTTTCCTCATCCTCTCCAGCGCCCAGAAAAGGTTCCGGGCGGTTGGTCTTGTGGACTTCAGTCTATTGTATGCTCTCTTGAGCTTTTCCTGCAGTTCAGGCCCATTACTGCAGTTCTTGGCTGCTAGTGCAATGCCCATTGCTGCCGCGACGCCAATGGCTGGCGCGCCCCTGATTTCCATGCGCTCTATGGCTACAGCCATCCTCTCATAATCTTCGCACCTGATTATCCTCAGCTCGTCTGGCAGGGCTGTTTGGTCGATTATGTAAACACCATCATCTTTCCATTCGATCGTCCTTTTCAAGCATCGAACCCCCATACAACTTGCTTATCCCATCCGCAACCGCTCTTACGCTCACCCTAACTTGGGAGCTGATCCTGGTTCCGAAATCTATCGTTTTCGGCTGGATCCCCAGGAGCTTTATCTTGACCCCTGGGATCCCCTCCTTCAATACCGAGAATAGGAGCTTTAGCGATTGTTTGTGGGTCGAGAGCGATCCCCCAGTCAACTCGTCGCCCTCGACAAGCCTTGCCTCCCCGGGTTTTAGCCCCATGTCGACCGCGTCGATGAACAGGATGTGGCTAGGCCTGAATCTTTTCATCTCCAAAGTGAAATTCTCAGGGACGCCGCCGCAATCCATGACTAGGACATTCCCTTTGCCTCTAAGCCTTCCTCGCAGGATCCTGGCTACCGAACAGCCCGCCGCATCGTCGCCCCTCATCCTGTTTCCGACCCCAACGATCAATAGGCGGTTGCAGCCTTCTAGGAACTCTGAGAGCGACTCCTCGAAGAGCATATAGATAACCTCTGGTCTACTTCGTCTTAAAGGTGTTCGCGTTGCCCGAAGCCCTGCCCAAAGCCGTCATGAGAGGAAACCAATGCATTGTAAGCGGGCCTGATGCTGACAGGCTACACCAGCAGGGTGCCGTAGGAACCATGGAGAAAGGGGTTCTGAAGCTGAGCGATGTGGAGATGCTGCACCTCGTCGAACGCGAAAAAATAGCGGTATGCGATGAGCAGGGGGGGATTTTGGACTTTCCTTCGCTCTTGAAGCTGCTCGAGGGCTATGAGCCAGAGATCTGGCTGAAATTTCTACTGTACTCCGATCTCAGGAAGCGGGGCTACACGGTTAAGCCTGGGTTCGGACCGAAGTTGGAATACCGGGTTTACGAACGGGGTGCCTCAGTGGGCAAGGAGCCAGCAAAATACCTTGTCTATGGCCTTGTTGAAGGTAAGACGGTCAGGGTTTCAGACATAGCCTCCATATCTGAATCCGCCAAGCTATCAAAGAAAGACCTTATCTTGGCAGTCATTGACAGGCAAGGTGAGATCACTTACTATGACACAACCGAAGTCAGTCTATGAGACTGCAGTTGCGATTCTACGGCTGATACGCCCCACAAACTCCCTTATGATGGGGGTAGCAGTGATAATAGGCGAGATAGCTGTTCTGGGAAGGATCCCTTCGCTTTTCGAGATGGCGCTCGGCTTCTCGGTCTCTTTTTTCCTTACCGCCTCCTCAATGGCGATGAACGACTACGTCGATTTGGAGATCGATCGGGTGAACCAACCGGATCGCCCGTTGCCGTCGGGCGTAATTTCCAAGACTGCGGCACTAACAATATCCGCTCTGACTGGCGCGATAGGAATAATCTCCGCATTCCCGTTCAGGGAAGGTGCAGTCTTCCTTGCGGTGCTGACCTTTGTGACCTCAGCTTTATACAACCTCTACGGCAAAAAGACTGGAATCTGGGGAAACTTGATGGTTTCCTATTGCGTAGCGATGCCCTTTCTATACGGTGGTATAGTCATCCTAGGTAGCGTCAATGTTACCTCTGTTGCCTTTTTCCTTCTTGCCTTCCTTGCGAACACTGGGAGGGAGGTGACTAAGGGGATAGCAGACACGGAGGGTGACAAGTTGCGAGGGATCAGGACAGTGGCCCTGGTCAGGGGGGAAAAGACTGCGGCTTTGGTCTCGGCGCTGTTCTACCTTACTGCAGTCGCCATAACCCCGCTTCCGTATGTTTTCGGGCAGCTCGGTCTCGCTTACGTATTGCTGGTCCTGCCTGTAGATGCAGGGTTTGCCTATTCGTCCTATAGGATTATCAAGGAGAGCGGAAGGGTTCCTGCATTGAAAATCAAGACCCAGGTGCGATACTGGATGATTTTGGCTCTAGTGGCCTTCTTGGCTGGGGGCTTGTTGAGATGACTCCTCGAGCTTACTTATGAGGTCAGGAACCTCTCCTAGCCTGACCGGGTGCTCTATCTTCCTGCCCATCTCCTTGAGCTTGAATGTGCCGGTCTTTATCTCCTCAGGCCCAACTATCAGTACGAAGGGGATTCCTTTCGAATTTGCATACTCAAGCTGCCTCCCAAGCTTCCTGCCCATCAGGTCTGTCTCCGACGGGATTTTGTGCTTGATCAGCTCCCTGCAAACCCCAATCGCCTGAGGGACGTTTTCATCGCCTATGCACGCAACAAAGACTTTCGTTGTCGGCGCAGCGAAAACCTTCATCTCTTCCGAAAGAACTTCATAAAGCCTCTCGACGCCCAACGATATTCCTGTTGCGGGCGTGGGGATTCCGCCGAACTTCTCGATCAAGCGGTCGTATCTCCCTCCCCCTGCGATGCTCCCGATGCCTTTGCTCTTGGTCTTGACCTCGAAGACGGGTCCGGTGTAGTAGTCGAGTCCCCTGACAAGGCTGAAGTCGACCACCATTGTACCTTCCAGACCGAACGCCTTTGAGAGCCCCATCATCCTCTTCAATTCGTTTATGCCCTCGAGTGCCTTGTTGCTCGGTCTCAACTCTTTTTCAACGTAGGCTATGGCCTCATCGCCCTTGAACCTGGTAAAGTCAAGCAGCCTTGAAACCGTCTCCTCCTCCACGCCAAGCGCTCCTATGGCCCTCGCGACCTCCTCCTCCCCGACCTTCTCGAGCCTATCGAGCGCATGGAATATCCCTTCGGCGATCCTGCTCTCGATCCCAAGGACCTCGACCATCCCCTCGAGGATCTTCCTGTTGTTGATCTTGACTTCGAAGTCGTCCAAGCCTAGTTCTCGGAGCGCGTCAACGGCTGTCGAGAGGCATTCCATGTCCGCCTCGATTCTAGGGGTTCCGACTATATCTATGTCTGCTTGCACAAACTCCCTGAACCTGCCGCTCTGGGGCTCCTCGTACCTCCAAACCTTCGAAATGCAGTAGCGCTTGAATGGCTTTGGCAGATCAGGGGTGTTTGAGACAACCCTTGCAAGGGGGACCGTAAGGTCGAACCTCAGACCCAGCCACCTTCCGCCCTTGTCTTGGAACTTGTAGATCTGCCTCTCAACCTCCTCCCCGCCCTTGGTTGCAAGAACCTCCCAAAGTTCCAAAGCTGGAGTGTCCATCTCCTCGAATCCGTGTAGTTCAAAAATCGACCTTATTCTGTCCATGATCTCCCTTCGGATCTTCATCTCCTCGGGCAAAAAGTCGCGAGTTCCCCTTGGTTTGCCAAGCTTCATCTTCTTCGCCTGGAGAAGAGATGTTTTCTCATTCAAATAAACAAATCTCTTTGGTTCGCATGCTCTGAAGGATGCGATTAAAAATATTAATAGGCGAACCTTCCCCTAACATCAGGGGGCCCGTAGCTCAGTACGGTAGAGCAGCGGGCTTTTAAGATGGATCGAAGATACCCGTTGGTCTCGGGTTCAAATCCCGACGGGCCCGCCAACCTCCGAGCCGACTAAAGCCCCTCCTCGCTGCCTGCCCGTGCCTCATCAGATCAGGAGGAAGGCGAGGCCCAGGAACGACAGGGCGTAGATCA
>JARYLH010000056.1 GCA_029907755.1 Candidatus Methanosuratincola sp. | reverse complement strand
GAATTGGCAACGTCCAAGGGGACGAAATTGGCGCCGAGTATGCGCTGGACGTGGATGACCTCCAAGATATCGGCGAGCTCCTCGGAGCGGAAGCCGAGGCGATCTATCCTCACCGCCTGCTCAAGCAGATCCTCTATGTACTTAGTGATCGACTCGCCCTTCCTCTTGGATATCTCTGCGACCTCGTCCAGTATGCCCTCCGAGATGTAGACTAGCTTCTTGTCCCTCTTATCAGGATTTCTCAATAGCATCCCCTCGGTTTTGGGCGTCCTCGCGCTTCCCCACAACCCTGATGAAGCCGGATCCGGATTCCCTGTGGTTTACTTTGAGCCCGATCGCCGAGAGCATGCCCTCGAAGAAGCATGCAAAAAGCTCGGACTTGCTCCTCGAGAAACGCGGGGCGAGCACGCTAATCTCCGCCTTCCCGCATTGCTCGTCCCACTTCATCGAGAATTCCGAGACGTTCCACAGAGAGAATTCGAGCTCCTTCCTCATTGATTCGAAGTATCCGGCAGGCTGGCCTGCAGCATGCTTCTTGCCGAACCAGACGCCGGCATTCCTCCAGGCAGAGGCGGCATCCGCCGGTGACGCGCCATAGGCTACCTCGTTGATCTCCGACCACAGGTTCTCGAGGCAGAGGATGTAACCGGTCTCCCTGGCAGCCTTCATTTTCCCGCAGTCTTCGAGCGCAGCCCCCATCTTCACACCATTCTTTTTGAACAAGATCGCAGATTCGAAGATCTCGTTCACGGTCTCGTAAAGGCTCTTGCCATTCTCCTTGGCGATCTCGCTAATCGCCCTTAGCAGATCCTCGCGTGCCACGAAAGTCTTCCGCCTCTCACTCACCATATGATCATCCGCGCCATGTGATTTGTTCATGCGAAGAACAAACAATTGTTTTTATCTTCCGGTGGCTTATCTTTTTTTGGATATCGCGCGTTCTTCGAAACTTCAAAAATTCGAAAGATCATCAGGCGACCACCTGAATTAGGCGGGAGGGCGGACAAGGGGGCAACAGAAGGTAATCAGACCTTCGGGAGAACGAACTCCCTCCCATTGTGTTCGATCATCTCGACTGGGATCCCGTACACCTCTTCGATCGTCCCCTCGTTGATTATGTCTCCGGGGTCGCCCATGTGCAGGATCTCGCCGCCCCTCATCAGCGCTATCCGGTCAGAGTACATCAGTGCGTGGTTCGGGTCGTGTAGGCTCATCACAACGCCGATCCCTTTCTCCCTAGAGAGCCGCCTAACGGTCTTGAGGGTTGTGACCTGGTTCCGGAAGTCGAGGTGGGCGGTCGGCTCGTCGAGGAGCAGGAGCTTCGGCTCCTGCGCTATCGCCCGGGCGATCAGGACGAGCTGCCTCTCGCCCCCGCTGATGTTCGTGTAGGTGCGGTCGCGCATTGCCGAAATGCCGACGGTCGACAACGCCTCCTCAGCCTTCCTGTAGTCGGCCTTCGAGGGCTGCTGGAAGATGCTCAGGTACGAGACCCTCCCCATCAAGACAACATCTATCACGGTGAAGGGGAATGACGGGGTGTGCGACTGGGGGACGTAGCCGATCGCCCTCGAGAGCTCGTTCCGCGAGTATTCACGGATGTCCTTCCCGCAGATTGCTATGGAGCCAGAGCTGGGCTTCAGGAGCGCGTTGATGCACTTCAGCAGGGTGGTCTTGCCCGAACCGTTCGGCCCCAGCAGTGTGAGGACCTCGCCGCCCCCGACGGCGAGCGAGCCTGCCCTCACGGAGAACATGCCACCGTACGAGAACTCGAGCCCAGAGATGCGGACTACTTCCATGCTGATCCCCCCCTCAGCTTGAGCAGGTAGAGGAAGAAAGGGGCGCCGACGAGGGTCGTGATGACTCCCACGGGGAGCTCGAACGAGGCGACCGAGCGCGCAAGGTCGTCCGCGACCATCAGGAAGACTGCGCCCAGGCTGGCGGACACAGGCACGACGACCCTGTTGTCTGGGGTGCCCAAGAGCATCCTCACGGTGTGCGGGACGACGAGCCCTATCCAGCCGATTATCCCCGCCACAGAGACGAACGCCGAGACCATGAGCGTCGAAGCCAGCAGCACGATGAACCTGTCCCTCCCAACATTCACCCCGAGCGCCTTCGCCTCCTCGTCCCCCATGGAGAGTATGTTTATCCTCCACCGCATGAGGAACACGACCGCGAACCCAACCAGGATCAGTGGAGCAGTCTGGCTCAGCGGCCCCCACCCGGTCACCGCGAGGCTCCCCATCATCCAGTACACCACCCCAGCGAGCTTCTCCGACTCTGTGAAGAACTTTATTATCGAGAGGAGGGCAGAGAATAGCGCGGTCACGATCACGCCCGCGAGCACCAGCGATATCACAGGGGTCTCGCCCTTGCTCTTGGCGACGGTGTAGGTCGTGAAGAAGGCGGCGAAACCCATCGCGAAGGAGAGGGCCTGGACCGACCCGGGGACACCCGGGAAGTAGGCGATCCCGAGCGCCGCGCCGAGCCCTGCGCCCGCCGAGACCCCCAGGATGTAAGTGTCGACGAGCGGGTTCCTGAACACCCCCTGGAGCGAGGCGCCGGAGACGGAGAGGGCAAGCCCCCCCACGAGGGCGAGGAGGACCCTCGGCATGCGTATGTTGAACATGATCGTCTCGTAGACCTCAGGCCAGGGGGCTGATCCGAAGGGGTCGAAGAGGCGCTTGGCAAGCATACTGAGCACAGTGGTCGGGTCAATTGAATATATGCCCACGAAGAGGGAAGCCACTAGCACGGGGATGGGGAGCAGCAGTAGCGCAGGGATCAGGAGCTTCTTTTTTTGCATCTGGAAACCTCTCAGGGGTAAAGAAAGGGAAAAAGAAGGAGCTTATCAGCTTTTCAGGTACCCGTAGTAGCCTCCCATGAGCTGGTCCCTTACGGACGTCCAGTTGACGGAGGCGAAGTGATCGGGCTGTATCAGCGCGGCAAGCTGAAGCTCGCCGACGACCATCCTAGGGGTCCAGTCGAGGTAGCTGTTCAGGTCATATGACCCGGTGAGCACAGGGTAGACCTTTCCTTCCCTCACGGCGCGGAGGCTGAGCCAGTTGGTGTCGTTCATCGAGCTTATTTGGGAGGTCAGCACGGACTGCGTCCTCCCGACAATCACGATGATGTCAGGATCCCAACTGAGCACCTGCTCCATGTTCACCTTGACCCACGACTTGTCCCCGAAGCTCTCGTGGGCGACGTTGATTCCGCCGACGTCCACGACCACATTGCCCCAGCTCGTGTTGGAATAAGTGTAGATGAGCCCGTCCTTCCAGACGTCGAGGTTGCAGATCAGCACGCGAGGCCTCTCCGCGGAAGGTATCCTGCTGGCGTTGGAGATCAGCTGCGAGTGGAGACCGTTGATGTAGGCCGCGAGAGCCTGCGCCCGATCAGCCTTGCCGAGGACCTGCCCTATGATCACTGTCGCGTTGGAGATGTCGGCGAAGTTCTTTGCGAAGAGGGTGACGACTGGCACCCCGGCGCCCTCGAGGCTCCTCACGATCTCCTCTGACTTCCCGTAGCCGTAGTCCATTATCACCAGGTCAGGCTTGAGGGAGAGGACGGTCTCGATGTTGACGCCCGAGAAGACGTTGCCGACGACTGTCTTGTTCTTGACCGAGTCGGGGATGAAGACCGAGGAGGTGACGTAGGTCCCGATGCCGACGATCTTGTCCTGCGCGCCCAGGGCGCAGGCGATCTCGGTCCAATAGGACTCCAAGATCACGACCCTATTGGCGGTGGAGTTCAGCTGGACGGTCCTGCCGGACATGTCGACTATCTTAACGCCAGATCCGCCGTTCAGGTATCCGCCCGCGAGGAGGATGCCCACTGAGGAGACGGCGATGATTGCGATAACTGCCAGTGACAGAGCTTTGATCGAGTTTTTCATCAATAATCACCAAAATGTGCTTATAGGCACATTATTTAAAATTTCAGTTTCATATGAAACTCAAAACAAGGGATTTCCCGTACGAGAGGAGGAGGGCCGTGAGCGCTTCATTGCTTGACTCTGCGTAGACCCTTACCACATTCTCTGTGCCGGACTTCCTGAAGAGGAGCCAGCACCCTCCTTCGAGGACGATCTTGATCCCGTCCTTCCTGTTCACCCCGACCACCTTCCTGCCAAGTATCTCGCCTTTGGACGCGGCTTCTCCCTCGATGAGGTGCATGATGTCGCCCTCGGAAGAAGTGCGCAGGTCCAGCCTGGCTGAGGAAAGGCGCCCGTACCTCGAGACCAGGTTTTGGTAAAGGCCGCCGAGCCCTTGCCCCGATGATCTGACCGCTTCCATCAGGAGTGCTGCGGAGGCGATGCCGTCCTTCTCGGGTATGTGGCTCGAGAAGCTCATGCCACCGCTCTCCTCCCCGCCGATGACGACCGCGTGCTCCCTGAGCAACACGCCGATGTACTTGAACCCGACCGGGACTTCGACCACCTTTTGCCCGTGGTCGTCCGCGACCCTGTCCACGAGGTGGCTCGTTGCGACGGTCCTGGCGGCGTCCCCGACCATCGACCTCCTTTCCATCAGATGGAGGTATACAAGGGGGAGGAGTTGGTTGACCGACAGGAAGGTTCCGTCCCTGGTCACAGCAGTGAGCCGATCCCCGTCGCCGTCGAAAGCGACGCCCAAGTCGGAGCCGGACGCGATCACCCTTGATCTGAGACCGGAGAGGTTCTCCGGGGTGGGGTCAGGGACAACCCCCCCGAAGCGAGGGTCGACCGTGTCCCTCACTGCCTCGACGGTCGCCCCCATCTGGGCGAAGATCCTGCTCGCGAAGCCGGAAGTGGCGCCGTGCATCGGATCAGCCACGATTCGAAGCCCTGAAAGGTCTCCTTTTATCAGCCCAAGGAGGTGCCTGAGGTAGTCCTCATAGGGGTCGATCTCGGAGATCAGCCCCTTGCTTTCGCCTTGGGGGATCTCCGGCGGCTGTGGCGGTATGTGGCGCTCTATCCCGCTCGTTACGTCTGGCAAAGCTGGACCGCCGTAGTCAGGTATGAACTTTATGCCGTTGTACTCGGGAGGGTTGTGCGAGGCAGTTATCATTATGGATCCGGAGAGCGAGTATCTGACTGCAGAGAAGGCGGCAACGGGCGTCGGCACAGGACCCGGCGGGATGTAGGAAGCGATCCCCTTGGAGGCGAGCACGCGGGCGCACTCCCCTGCGAAATCCTTCGATTGCGCCCTCCCGTCGTAGCCTATGAATACCCCCCTCCCGGGCGAACCGGACTCCAATATGTGCTCCGCTATCGCGAAGGCGACCCGCCGAACGTTCTCGGCCGTGAAGCCCTCGTCCAGCCGGGAGCGCCACCCGTCAGTGCCGAAGGATATCCTCCCCTGCAAGCAGCCTCACCAACCTACCCATTCCGATTCATCTTGCCTGCGTCCAGACTGTACTACCTGACAATAATCGTCGTGCAGGGCAGGCTTAGCGCCACCGAGATCGCGACGCTCCCCATTAGGATCCCCATCCCCCCGGAGTATCCCCTGGACCCGATGATAACGCAGTCGTAGTTCCCGTCCACAGCCTCCCTGAAGATCTCGTAGGCGGTCGAGGTCTGGTTGCTCTCTGCGACCTTGAGGACCTTCTTTGCAGAGATCCCGAAGGCGTCGCACTTGGCTGCAGCCGCCTCGAGGACAGAGTTCCCGACGCTCCTCATCTCGTCTATAATCGCGGGCTTGCTGCAGGCTGGGGTCGGGCTGACCACGTGGATCAGGGTCAGCTTCGATCCGTCCTTCATCGCGAACTCGATCGCGAGGTCGAGTGCCCTCAGGGACGCGGGTGATCCATCGATCGGTATCAGGATCTTTTTGAACAAGGCTTCAGGCTCCCCCCAGCCCCAGGCTCTCGTTCGTCATCCTCATCGACTCATCGGCAGTTCCGCAGAGGTTGGTCATTGCCCTTATGGCGTCGATGTTCTCCGGGACGACTATCGACTCCTGGTGGACCGCCTGAGTCAGGTAGACCTCCTTTCCGAAGGACTTGACCGACTCCTTGAAGACGATGAGCTCGGGCATGTCGTACCTGCGCCTCCCGAGGTCCCTAGCGTACTCGATGACCTGGGCAGTCGAGTCGATCCCCTCGGATGCTGAAACCACTTTTATCCTTGGGTACTTCGAGAGTGCGGAGAGGATCTCCGGCTCGGTCGCCTCCTTCTGCAGCTCCAGGTTCAGCCAGTGGACGTGCATCAGGGTGGTGGGGACGGCGAACGCCGAGGTCGTTATGTCGATCTTGGGCAGGACCTTCTGGACGTCTGGACCGTGGTGCGAGGGGATGCTCACCGGGTCAGGCAGGATGCTGTTTATCGGGCCCTTCTTGTCCTCCGAGGGGTCAGCCCCCCTCCTGATAAGGACCACCCGAGCCTTCCTGACGCCGAACGCGGTGTCCATCGCGTACAGCGACCTGCAGAGCCCGGTGGTGTTGCAGGAGACCACCCTCACGAGATCCCTGCCGAGGGCCTCATTGTAGTTGCAGACCGCGTTGAAAGAGAAAACCGCTACATCGTGCTTCTCGCCCCCCTGGAATATCGCCTTGACCTTGTGCTTCTCGTACAGGGGCTTGTAGGTCGCCCCGACCTTCCCCGGGGTGCAATCGATTATTACGTCGACCTCATTCAGGAGGTCCTCAAGCGTGCCCTGCACATCCATGCCGGCATCCTTGAATGCCTGAATCTTATCTGCGGACGCGGCATAGACCCTGATCCCCTTCTGCCTCGCCATCCTTGCCTCGAAGTTGGGCTTGGTCTTTGTGACCCCAGCCAGGATCATGTCCCTCTGCAACAGGACTGCGTCCGCAACCCTCTTGCCTATTGTGCCGTATCCGTTTATGCCTATCCTTACCTTCATCACATTGTCCCCCAAAAATCACTTGTCTGAGTTAAACTTCTGCTTGGATGCTATTAAGACTTCCAATGCGGGTAGCTTCTCCCCAGAGAGGAAGGTGATGAAGGCGCCGCCTCCGGTGCTGAAGTACCCGATCTTTTCTGCGATCCCTAGCCTTTCGGAGATCGCCCTGAGGTGCCCGCCGCCAAGGAGGGAAACAGCCCTGCTGCTAACCAGTGCCCGGAGGAGCCCCTCCGATCCGCGTGCGAACCTCGGATCCTCAATGTACCCTGCAGGTCCCCTCATTATGACGGTCTTGGCGCTCTTCAGCAGCTCTGAATACTCGAAGATCGTGGACTCGCCGATGTCATAGATGGGCGAGTCGTCCGGTATGCGGTCGAGCGGGGCTTCTACGCGTGTATCCCCCTTGAGGTATGCGATGTCAACCGGGGTCAGTATCATGTCGCCGTATTTCTTCAGCAGCGCCTCTGCGCGGGGCAGGAGCGCATTAAGACCCTTCCCCTCCATGATCTTGGTCGTCGCCTTGCCTACGCGCATGCCCCTTGCGATCAAGAAGAGGTGGGATATGAGGCCGGTGAGCAGGACCTTGTCTGCGAGCCCCTTTGGGAGGAGGGTCTCCATCAGCTGGACCGAGTCAGGGACCTTCCCTCCGCCCAGCACGAATATGCAGGGCTTTGAGGATGGCTCGAATAGGCTGCTCAGTATCTCGACCTCCCTCTGGAGAAGCCTCCCGCCCGCGGATGGCATGACCAGGGGGAAACCCACGAGAGACGGGTGGGAGCGGTGGGCAGTCGCAAAGGCGTCGTTCACGTATAGCGAGAAGAGCGGAGTGAGGATCTTCACAAGGAAGGTCTTGGCCTGCGCCTCGGGGACCTTCTCGATGTTCTCCTCGGAGTAGAAACGCGTGTTCTCGAGCAAGAGGATGTCCCCGGGCTTCATGGAGGCGATCTGTGATCTGGCGTATGGCCCAAAGAGGTCCTCCACGTAATTGACATTCATCCCGAGGTGCCTCGAGAGGAGCGACGAGTGCGCCCCCAGCGTCGTGAAGTCGCTGTCGCCGGGCCTCCCCTGGTGCGCCAGTATGGCGACAGAGGCCCCGAGCCCGATCAGCTCCTTCACCGTCTGGGCGTGGCTCCTTATCCGCGTGTCGTCGAGGATCTTCCCTGTCTTTGGGTCAATCGGGGAATTGATATCAACCCTGAGCAGGACCTTCTTGCCGTCGAAATTGAAGTCGTCCATCGTGTAGAACGGGAGAGTGTGGAGTTGCATACGCCTCACTGACCACAAATGATTACCTGCCATTTAAAAGATTTAAGGTCTGCCCAATGCTGGACGGGCTCATTGACCCCTGCAGTACCTTACGCCAATCCTGGTCGGGTCGTTAAGGAAAGAGTAGCTCTTCGGGCAGCAGATGAAGTCCGTGTAAATGTCCTTCGAAACCGGGTACTTGAGGTTGGAACGGACGGGCTTTGGCGGGTCAGGGTAGTTCGGGTTCGGCTCCAAGACGCCCCCTTCGAGCAGGTAGTACGACGCGCCGCGGAGATCCTTGTAGGGCCCGTAGTTCGAGGAGAAGCGGGTCGAGACCAAGTTGGCCATCACAAGCGGGGATTCCCCCACGTTCACAGTCACATGACCGTAGTTCGGCGGTATGAGCACAGCATCCCCTGGGCCTGCCTCGACGATCAGGAAGTCGGACACCCGCCCTCTGCCGTCCTGGATCCTCTGGAGGAGGTAGGTCGCCCTCCCGTGGAGAACCTGGTACAGCTCGGGGTAAGACAGCCCCGGCATGGCTTCGGGGTGGACGTGTCCGAGTGTTTTGTTGGGCTCCCTGTCGAGGAGGCAGGAATCCATCACGGTGAGGTCAAACCGCACGGAGTGCATCCTGAACGTCTTGCTGTGCGTCGGTTCGGCAACCACGGAGCGGTACATCATGTACAGGACCTTGCCGGCGTTCTGGTCAGTGACGAATCCAGGGTTCCTCAGGACCGGCTTGAGATCCCGGAGCAGCCTTGGTTCGCCCTTTAGCGGGGTCCCGTTCAGGAACAAACCGAGATCCTCCCCCAGCTTGAGCTTGCCGAATGGACAATTGATAAGCTGCATGGGCATCGCCTGAAGATAAAAGGTCAACAGTGCGTTAAAAACTCGATCGGGGAATAGGGTGGTCTGTCTTAAACAAGCAATGAAAACGAAAAATGAACGGGAGGCGAGTACGGAAAAATCGCAATCAGATTGTGGCATCAATAAAAAGGGAAAAATGATTGCAGTTCGAACTGCAATCAAACTTCTTACTGTACGAC
>JARYLH010000055.1 GCA_029907755.1 Candidatus Methanosuratincola sp. | reverse complement strand
CCCGCGCTTCCGCAATGGCAGCTACACCACCCGCTTCATCGACGAGACGCCGGAACTGTTCCAGGTCGCCAAGCCGCGCGACCGCGCCACCAAGCTGCTCGGCTACATCGCCGACGTCACCATCAACGGCCACCCCGAGGTCAAGGGCCATCGGAAAACTGCTCTGCCCGAGCAGCGCCCCCCTCATCCCGTCGACTATGTATGTGAGCGGATTAGCATAGGTTATCCAGCTGAGCCATTCCGGCAGGTTGTCTATCGGGTACAACGCCCCGCTGAGGAAGAAGAGAGGCAGGATCACGAATGACTGGACCAGCCCAAAGCCCTCAAAGCTGGTCATCTGGGAGCCTATCGCAAGACCGAGGCTCGTTGTGCCCATCGCCAGGAGCAGCACGAAGAGGATTACTGCCCCCAATGAATAAGCTGTGTAGTTTATTCCAAAAAGGGGCCCGAAGAGGATGATTATCCCGCTCTGTATGAAGCCGTCCGTGCAGCCTCCTAGCATCTTGCCCACGAAAATTGAAGTCCTGTTCAGCGGTGAGACCAGGACCTCCTTGAAGAAGTCGATTTTCTTGTCCCAGACCACGTATAGCCCGAAGAAGATCGTCGTGAAGAGGACCACAAGCATCAGGACCCCTGGGAATATGAATGCCTAGTATCCTGCCCCGCCGATGGATATGGACGCTCCAAGCCCCCCTCCGAAGGCAACCAGCCAGATCAGCGGGTTTACTGTCGAGGAGACGAGGCGGGACTTCTCCCTAAGGAAGACTTTCACCTCCCTGTACCAGAGCGCGTAGATCCCCCAAAGATCACTCATGTGGAACCAGCCCTCGCGTACACCTCTGCCCACTCCTCCGCCGACTCTTCCCTTATCTCCTTCCCGGTTATCTGCAAGAAGACATCGTTCAGCGTCGGCTCCCTGAGCTCCACAAAGGAGACATTCCCCAGGTTGCATAGGATCTCCTGGATATGCGCGCCAGCCTCGCTCAGGATTATCGTCACAGTGCCGTCCTTAGCCTCTGCCTTTGTCACATACGGCAGCCCCCTTATGTATTCAAGATTCGGGCTCTCGACCCTTGCCCTTATCATGCTCTTCCCAACCTTCATTTTCAGCATCGACGGGGAATCAAGCGCTTTGATCTCCCCGTGGTCTATTATTGCCACACGGTCGCAGAGGGAGTCTGCTTCCTCCATGTAATGCGTTGTGATTATGATCGTAACGCCGTGCTCTTTGGAGAGCCTACTTATGTACTCCCAGATGTGCTGCCTAGTCTGCGGATCCAAGCCGAGGGTCGGCTCATCCAGGAAGAGGATCTTAGGTCTGTGGAGCAGCCCCCGTGCGAGCTCGAGCCTCCGCCTCATCCCGCCTGAGTATGTCTTGACGAGGTCATCCGCCCTGTCTGTGAGGTCGACAAGTTCCAGAGCCTCCTCTATCCTCCCCCTCCTCTCCTCCTTGGGTACCCCGTACATCAGGGCGTGGAGGTACAGATTCTCCCTCCCTGTAAGGATCTCGTCTGAGCTGGGGGTCTGGAATACCATGCCTATGGATGCCCGTACCTTCCCGGGCTCTTTCCTAACGTCATAGCCGTTGACTTTTGCAGTGCCTTCCGTCGGCGGGGTGAGGGTAGCGAGCATCGACAGCAGTGTGGTCTTGCCTGCCCCGTTAGGCCCTAGGAGGCCAAAGATCTCGCCTTCCTCGATGGAGAGATCTACGTGGTTTACTGCGATGAGGTTCTTGTACCTCTTAGTTATCCCGAACGTCTGGACCATCACAGTCAATCCCGCCCTGTGCTATATCCCATTTGTTTTCAAGCGCACCCGCTGCTCTTTAAGCTCTTCGTATGAAATCCCGATCCAGATGGCAAATTGCTATCCGACCTGCTTTACTGGGCACCCGATCCCATCCACGTGCTCCCATGCTAAATTAATATCTGAATTTGTAGATATGTTTATATTGTTTGTCCAAATCAGATGCTATCATGGAACTCACAAATGACCGTATCAACGAGTTGAGGGCAAACGTGCTCAAAGCGCTTTGCGACCCTATTAGGCTTAAGATAATCTATGCGCTCAAAGACGGGGAGCGGTGCGTGTGCGAGCTGATCCCTCTTTTGAGGAGATCCCAGTCCACCATCTCAAAGGACTTGGATATGCTTTACAGGTCGGGCATATTGGGAAGGCGCGCTGAGGGCAAGAAGACCATATACTGGGTGTCCAGCGAAGGGGTCTTCAGGATACTGGAAGAGGTCGACAGGATAGCCATGAGATCGATCTCGGATCTCGCGAAGACTTATTCACAGTCTGAAAAAGCCCTGTGATTTTCGTATACCGTCGGCGCCGCAATAAGAAAATTATATATTCACCAATTCGAAAAGATGAATCTGAGGTTTTCGAGGATGGTTAAAGTTGAGTTTTTCACAGCAGAGCCTCCTTGTGCAGGGTGTGTGGAGCTTCTCAGGTTGGCTGACGAGCTCGCCGAGAAGTACGGGGATCGTTTGGAGGTCATCAAGCATGTGGGGCCGTGCAAGGAATTTGATGAATACGGGCTGACAGTCGTTCCTGCGGTAGTCTTCGAAGGAGGGCGCATTATGCTGATGGGGGTATGTCCGGATATGGAAACACTGACCGCTTCGCTAAAAGAACTGGGGGTGTAGCGATGGCGCTGAAGATCGAGGTATTCGCGTCCCAGCCACCCTGCTCCGGGGGCAGGCTGGTCCTCAAGCTGATGGAAGAAATCAAACAGGAGTACGGCGACAAGATCGATGTCGAGATCCACAAGGGGGTCACCGAGAAGGCCAAAGAATACGGCCTCAAGGTGAGCCCTGCTATCGTGATCGACAGGGACATCCGGATAATCGGGGTTTGCCCCACAAAGAACACTCTGAAGAACGCGATCAGGGAAGCGGGCGTCCTTTAGCCTTTTTACAATTCGCTTTTTTTATTGCATTTTAAAATCTGCAGATGCACCTTCGCGGCCAAGTCGTGAGGCTCACTTTTTTAAACCCCTTGATCATATCCCTTTACAAGTCTGGGTGTGACGAATGAGCTCATCAGAGATCTTCAAGAGGGCCTCCGAGAGCCGTCTTCTCAAGGATCCCTATGTGGAAAAAGTCTGGAAGCTGATTGGAGATACAGGCCTTTTCAAGAAGTCTCCTGACTTCTTGCACTCCTTGAGAAGGGAGCTTCTGAGGGAATCGCTTGACTTCTTCAAGAGGCACAGCACATACTACTCACAGCTCTTCGAGAGGCTGGGCATCAATCCGAAGAGTGCAGACTTTCCGGATCTAGCTAAGCTCGCGATCCCCTCTGATATGCTGAGGGGAGAAGGTCACAGGCAGTTTCTAATAGACGATATTGAGCAGGGCGGGGAGTACTTCACTTCGAGTGGCACGACCGGGAAGGATCCTGTCAAGATCTACCGCAGCCCGCTCGATCTTGCCGTGATGATTAAGGCAAACACATTCCTCTTCGAGCACGTTTATGGTGGCAAGCTCGAGGAGGGGAAGGGGATTGCCCTCTTCTTGGCTGCACCTGAGCTGAGGCATAAGCTGAGCTTCGTGGCATTCGTGCAGCTCACTCTGGAGTACAAGAACATCGAGCTGCTGTACGGCATGGATTTGACTCAGGGGGAAACCTCTGGTACGCAATGGCAGAAGTTGGTTCCAAACAAGGAGCGAATATTGAAATTCATGAAGAGCAAGGCTGAGCCCAAGCTCCTCTTCACTGCCCCCGCGGGGATCTACTTGCTTTCGCAGAATTTTGAAAAGATGAACATCCTCAAGCGAATAGTTTACAAGCTAATCACTGGCACACCTCCAATTGAACTTGGCAGGGGAGGGATGATAGTCACCGGGGGCGGCTCCAAGGGCTATGCTCTACCGCCTTATGACGATATCGTGTCGCTGTCGAGGAGATACTTCTCGGCAAAAGACTCTTCAGGGGCTGAGATACCTACGCCTTTTATGGATGTCCTAGGGATGACCGAGACCCTCACAGCGCTCATTGACCGGCATGGATCCCTGAACAAGATACCCCACCCGCTTTCTCACGTGTTCCTCCTGGATCCCAAGACGTATGAAGTGGTTGAGGAGGATGGCAAGGAAGGCATACTCGGTATTTTCAACCCATTTGTCACTTCTTGGCTTGAGACCTTCTACCCGGGTGATCTGATGTCCTCTATGCCCTCGACGAGTTACTACGGAAGGGAGTTCAAGTACATTCGACGCTTCACCGTGGAAGAGGGCTGGGACCTCCAGCGTGCCTGCGGCGGCACCATGGAAGAGATGATGACAACAAAGGTATAGAGGGATCGCTATTGCTCCTGACCCCTTTCTCCAATCGGGCATACGCATGCATAGAGAAGAAGGTGGGCAACCAGGCAGTGGCGGAGATCAGCGAGGGCGGTCTATCTGACCTGTTTTCCACGGCAAGGGAGGTACAGGACCGCCTATGCTCGATACCTGTGGAAGAGAGGCTCATCGTGATCGATAAGATTGGGAGGGCTTGGGCAGAAAAGCACCGAAGAGGGGAACTCGAAGGGCTGAAGAACGAACTCTCCGCCTCTACGGGGTATAGCCCCAGGATGATTGACCTGGAGTTCTCGTTCGTGCCCTCTGCCCTCGATGCCCTCGGCATCAAGCAGAACCTGAACGCGTCTTTCCCGCTCGGCGTCCATTGCCTTGAGGGGTTTACAAAGGCCAGTAATGATGAGCACTGCTGGTTCAGGCCGCGCGGGCCAGTCTTCATAATAAGCTCTGGCAACTCGCTAATACCCCCGCTGATACCGACGACGATCTCACTTGCGACCGGGAACATGACTCTCCTCAGACCATCGCTGGCAAATTTCTCCGGAGTGAGGGCGGTTTATTCGATTCTAGATGAAATCGGCGGGGACGTGGCTGAACTGATGCGGGAGGCTCTCACGATAAGCTACTTCTCGCACGACAGCCCCTCACTTGAATACCTGCTGAGCAAGTCGCGGGTGGGGGTGATTAACTTCTGGGGAGGCGAGCCGGCTAGGACAGAGATCAGCAGGCGCGTCTCATCAAACCCGAACCACCCCTCATTAATAATAAACGGGCCGCTCACAGGTTACGCCATCGTTGACGCAGCGGGCGCAGGCGACTCCGCGGCTCTAGGATTGGCTAGGAATATCCTGCTATACGATCAGCAGCTGTGCAGCTCCCCGACTGAAGGGGCATTTGTGGGGGAGTGGGGAGAGGCTGTTGAATTCGTTACCCGGGTAGGCAAAAGGCTCGACGAGCTGACCGAGACATTCCCGCCAAAAATAACCGAATCCTACGCCTACGTAATCGAGGGGGTGCGCCGATCTCTCCAGTTCAAGGGTTCCATGGTCTTCAAGTCTGATTCTTCCCCATCTTGGACGATAGCCCTGTCGAAGTCAAGGAGCATCTTGGACGATGCGACTCAGGCATTCCCAGAGTTCGGGCTGCACACAAGGCGCAGGTTCATAGAGATCGTCGTAGTCGAGAAATACGAAGACGCCCTGAAGATGATCGAAGACCTTCCAAAAAGGAAATCCTTCAGGGGCATCGACGGCGTGCAGTCTGTGGGCCTCAGTGTGTCAGATAGTGTGAGGGAGCGCTTCTGCAAGAATCTGGCGGAGATGGGGGTCTTCAGGATACTCCCCCTTGAGGACATGTACATGCGCAGCGCTCTCGAGCCGTACGACGGCATGAACCTCGCCCAAGCTTTCACCTACGCCGTTTACAGGCGGGACAGGCCGTTGGCAGCATAGTGCAGGTGTCCGGATTGAAGGTGGCTGTGACTGGAGCGGCAGGATTTTTGGGTGGGCACCTCTCGGAGGCACTCGTTGAGAGGGGGCACGATGTTGTCGCGCTGGTCAGGAGGAGCAGCGACCTCTCAGTACTGTCTCGCTTGGGCGTAGAGCTTAGGTACATTGACCTGGGGACAGGGGAAGGCCTTCCTGAGTCTTTGAGTGGGGCTGATGTTGTTGTCCACCTCGCGGCTTACTACACTTTCCACGGGAAGTGGGAACTCTACAAGAAGATCAACATAGACGGCACTAAGGCAATGGTGGAGGCTGCCAAGCGGAAAGGGATCCGCCATTTCATATACTGCAGTACTACAGAGGTCATCGGTCCCGTTAAGGATCCGCCTGCTGACGAGCTTACGACCCCGAACCCTCAATATCCGTATGGGAAATCGAAGCTTATTGCCGAAGGGATCGTTAGGGATTCCTGCAGCGTAAAGGATGGCATGTCTTTCACGATCTTGAGGCCTTCCGGGATTTACGGGCCTAGGAACGTGGACGATGTTTCTTACTGGACAATAACCTCTTTTGCAAAGAACTCCCTGCCCACCAGATTCATCGTGGGGAGCGGGAGGAACCTCATACAGTTCGTCCACGTAAAAGACGTTGCCCAAGGGTTTCTCCTGGCGATCGAGAAGCCTGAGATTTCCGCTGGGAAGACCTATATTATAAGCGATGAGCGTGCCTATACTTACGAAGAGGTCTACTCGATCCTGTCCGAGCTGTCCAACCGAGAGCCGCCAAAAATACACGTCCCAAAGTGGATCTCTGCAGCCCTGATACTTCCGGTAGAGGTCCTAAACATGATCGCCGGGAAGGAGAGCTTCTTGTACCATGTATCCACGGTTCGGTCAGTGACCCAAGACAGGGCATACAGCATTGGGAAGGCGAAGTCAGAACTCGGTTACCTGCCAAAACACGATTTGCGAACGGGACTGCGAGACACGGTAGACTGGTATGTCAAAAATGGATACATTTAGGCGCATGTATGAAAAAAGCATTCTTCCAGAAAAGCGTTATATCCTGTCAGAGGCAAATACGATCTGTGATTTGGATGCAAGTGGTCAAAGTCCCTGGCAAAGACAAGAGGCACAAGGTCTTCCTTTACGCGCTGAGCACTTGTGCTTGGTGCAAGAAGGCGAAAAAGTTCCTCGAGGACCATGGAATCGAGTTTGAATACGTTGATGTTGACCGGTGCTCAAAAGAGGACATCGCGGCAATAAGGTCAGAACTCGAGAGGCGTGGCGCACCTATGAGCTTCCCATTCATAATAATCGATGACAAGGTCGAGATACTCGGATTCAAGGAGGATGAGCTGAAGGGGGCACTCGGGGTTTGACGACCCTAGATGAGGCCAGGAGAAGGGCTGAAAGCGACGCAAAGTCTAGGGGGTACTTCCTAAACCCTGACGAGAACTTCCTCAAAGACCTTCTTGAAGGGCTGGTCGAAAACGAACGCCGGTACGGGTATCCATCTTGCCCGTGCAGGATCGCGACAGGGGATTTCGTGCTGGACCGGGACATAATATGCCCATGCGACTACAGGGACGCCGATGTTGAGGAATACGGAGCCTGCTACTGCGCCCTCTATGTGAGGGGGGATGTATTCGAGGGAAAAACTCCCTTGCGGCCTGTCCCTGAGCGCAGGCCTGCTAAAAAACAGGAGGCGGCAGTTTCCTATGCCGCAGGCGCTCCAGCGATCGAGACCGGTGGGGGGAAGGATAAAGCCGGGAAAAAGGAAACAGTAAAGGGAAAGGAAAATGAAGAGATGGGTGGTGCGCCAAGCATGAAGCTCTGGTACTGCAAGCAGTGCGGATATGTGGCTTTCAGGGATGAACCGCCATACATTTGCCCGATCTGCAAGGCAAAGAAAGAGATGTTTGCCGAAGTGAAGCTCGAGCTCGTCGGATGAAAGATCAGCTGCGCCTCACTTCAATCTCTATTTTCTTCCATCCTTCGCCAACCCCCCTTAAGGACATGACTGCGCCAGTAACAGTCCCTGCAAGAATCTTCGAAACGAACTCATTAAGGGGTATCTCCACACCGTCCACACGCACGGTCGCTTCCATAGCTCTGTCACCCCCTCGGTTTATCCGACATTATTGACGATAAAGAAAGTGTTGGTTGAATAGTCACAGCCATCACACCGGCATCGGATACGGGTGCCCGTTCCCTCCTGATAATCGTCGGCATCAAGGGACATGGCGCATCGATTTCAGGAACTGCCCCCTTTTTCCGGATACGCCTCGATGAAGATTCTCTTGCCCCTCGACTCAGAGAGGGGTTTGCTCATCTTGGTCAGCACTTCCGCAGTCCTCTCCAAGAGCTTCCCTGGGATCCCCACAAGCATCTCACCAGGTTCAATGTCCGTAGCCGAGCGCGAACCATAGCAACCAAGACCGATCTGAATCTCGTTCTTCAGGTAGGTTGAGACTGCGATTCCTGAGCAGACGCACGCCTCAGTCTGGAGGTCTATCTTCAGGTGGTGCCCTTCAGGGTACGTCCAGGTCTGGCAAAGCCACATCGCCTGCTCTGGGTTTACCCTCAGTATGACGACGTCTGGCTCCATCAAACCGAGCTCCAGGGGGGCGACCAAGACATAGGAAACCGAGCCAGGCATCATCTTCGTGTTGGCGCTGAGGCACCTGAGGGCAGCCTCAGGCTTCTCGAATAGCCCAAGGGCATGGTGCACCTCTCCTTTGAATACCTTCTCCTTCACGGGCGCCCCGAATGAACCAGGCCCCGGTCCGCAAGCCATTTCGGTTGGCTGGACGGCAAGCGCCTTGCCCCATGTCGCCTCCATCACAGCTTGGCAGAACCTCATCCTCTTCTGGGGGACAGAAAACCCCTCGGGCACGCTCTCGCCGGGTCTCAGGAACTTGACCGCAACTGGTGCCTTCTCAATCCCAAGCGTTTCAATCAGCTTCCTGGAGATCTCTCGTTGATCCAAAAGTCTCACCGATTCATCTCCGCCAATGCAAAAAATAAGCCTTTTCAGTCCGATGGCGGGGATGTCATCTGCTTTCCATCCTCCCGCAAAAAAGGAAAGGTCGCCAATGCGGGCAAGAAGTCCCGCTAAAGGTATCCAGCCAGAGTCATCTGACCTTTCTCCCTCCGGGTGAAATCAGATATGTGCACTCCTATCCTCCTGAGCTCCTTGTCCGTGCTCTGGAGGAACTTTTTGGTTAGGTCGGAGCTCTCCCTCTTCAGGGTTCCCAAGTCATCGGTGGGCGCCGGCAGGCTCTTTGTCCTCGTCTTAATCCCAAGATCGGCGGTGATCGCGATGATCCCTATCGTCCTGAAAAGGATGCCCTCCCTGATCGCCCTCTTGTGGATCTCTTCGCAGATCTCCTCGACCTTGGGCAATATTGATTTCAGGTCCTTTGTGTTTTCCTTCAGGGTGATTATCCTGCTCATT